>NZ_RZRX01000270.1:0-8130 GCF_003997405.1 Mesorhizobium sp. M2A.F.Ca.ET.042.01.1.1 | reverse complement strand
GTATGATCTCAACCTGCAGCTGCCGACGCCGATGATCCCGCGCGAGCACCGTTTTACCGTCAAGGGCCGCATCGGCGCCGAGGGCCAGGAACTGCAGCCGCTCGACGAAGCCACCCTCGAAGTGATCGCCGACCGGATCGCGGCCGGCAATTTCGGCTCGGTCGCGATCGGGTTCATCCATGCCTACGCCAATCCTGACCACGAGCGCCGGGCGCGCGAAATCCTCTCGCGAAAACTCAGCATCCCGATCTCGATCAGCGCCGAGGTCTCGCCGCAGATGCGCGAGTTCGAGCGTTTCAACACGGTCTCAGCCAACGCCTATGTGCGGCCGCAGATGGCCGACTATCTCTCCCGCCTGCAGACACGGCTGAAGGACATGGGCGCCGAGTGCCCGGTCTTCATGATCCATTCGGGCGGCGGCCTGATCTCGGTGGAGACCGCTTCGGAATTCCCGGTACGGCTGGTCGAGTCCGGCCCGGCGGGTGGCGCGATTTTCGCCGCCGACATCGCCCGTCGCTTCGGCCTGGAAAAGGTCGTCTCCTACGACATGGGCGGCACCACCGCAAAAATCTGCCTGATCGAGGATTTTGCGCCGCGCACGGCGCGGACCTTCGAGGTGGCGCGCACCTATCGCTTCTCGAAAGGCTCGGGCATGCCGATCTCCATACCGGTGATCGAGATGATCGAGATTGGCGCCGGCGGCGGCTCGATCGCCTGGGTCGACGCCATGGGCCGCATCCAGACCGGGCCGGAAAGCGCCGGCTCGGAGCCCGGCCCTGCCTGCTACGGTCGCGGCGGCAAACGCCCCGCGATCACCGACGCCGACTTGGTGCTCGGCAAGCTCGACCCCGACAATTTCGCCGGCGGCGCGATCAAGCTCGACACCTCCGCGTCCGAACAGGCGATCCTGCACGATGTCGGCGAGCGCCTGTCGCTCAACGCCCTCTCGACAGCCTTCGGCATCTGCGAAGTCGTGGACGAGAACATGGCGAACGCCGCCCGCGTCCACGCCGTTGAGAATGGCAAGAACATCTCCGACAATCTGATGATCGCCTTTGGCGGCGCCGCGCCCCTCCACGCGGCGAGGCTCTGCGAAAAACTCGGCATCGACCAGTGCATCGTGCCGCGCGGCGCCGGCGTAGGGTCCGCGATCGGTTTCCTGAAAGCGCCGTTCGGTTATGAGGCGCTGGCGTCCAAGCTGACGCGCCTGTCGCGCTTCAAGCCGGCCGAGGTCAACGCGCTCCTCGCCGATCTCAAGGCCTCCGCAGAGGGGTTTGTGCGCAGCGGCGACAGCGGCAGGATCGTCTGCGAGATCACCGCCTTCATGCGCTATGCCGGCCAGGGTTGGGAAATCCCGGTGCCGCTGGCGGACGAGCCGTTCGGCGACGATGCGGTGGCAAAACTCAAGGCGCTGTTCGAAGAGAACTACCAGCGCTTCTTCGGCCGCGCCATCGAGGGGCTCGACGGGCTGGAGATCGAGATCGTCACCTGGTCGGTCAAGGCGACGGACGTTCGTCCGGCCGTGACACCGCATGAACTCACCACCGGCAGGAAGAAGAGCGAACCGACAACGACCCGGGTCGTGTTCGATCCGGCGACCGGCGCGCCACAGACCTATGGCATCGTCGAGCGCGACACGCTCTGCGTCGGCGACCGCGTGGCGGGGCCCGCCGTCATCGTCGAGCGCGAGACATCGACCGTCGTCACCACCAGCTTTGACGCCGTCATCCAAAGCGACGGAGCGATCCTCCTGACCCGCAAAGGCAGCCAGGCATGAGCGATATTGGCGCAATCCGCATGCAGGTGATGTGGAACCGGTTGATCTCGGTGGTCGAGGAGCAGGCGCTGACCTTGCTGCGCACCGCCTTCTCCACCTCTGTGCGCGAAGCCGGCGACCTGTCAGCGGGCGTGTTCGACCCGCGCGGTCAGATGCTGGCGCAGGCGGTCACCGGCACGCCCGGCCACGTCAACACCATGGCCGAGGCCGTGCTGCATTTCATGCACGCGATCCCGCGCGATCAGATGTTCGAGGGCGACACCTATGTCACCAACGACCCATGGCTCGGCACCGGCCACCTGCATGACATCACCATGGTGTCGCCGTCCTTCCTGAACGGCGAGCTCGTCGCCTTCTTCGCCTGCACGGCGCATGTCGTCGATGTCGGCGGCCGCGGCTTCGGCGCCGACGGCAAGTCGGTCTATGAGGAAGGCATCCAGATCCCGATCATGAAGTTCGCGGAAAAGGGCAAGGTCAACCTCGATCTCGTCCGCATCCTGCGCGCCAATGTCCGCGAGCCCAACCAGGTCGTCGGCGATTTCTATTCGCTCGCAGCCTGCAACGAGGTCGGTCACCGCCGCCTCGTCGACATGATGAAGGAGACCGGCCTCGCCTCGCTCGACGGTCTCGGCGACTTCATCTTCTCGCGCACCCGCGACGCCATGCTCGAACGCATCGAGGCGCTGCCCAAGGGAAGCTGGTCGAACGAGCTGGTGACCGACGGCTATGACGCGCCGGTGAAGCTGGCGGCCACGGTCTCGGTCCGCGACGACCATGTCGAGGTCGATTTCACCGGCAGCGATCCGATGAGCCGCTGGGGCATCAACTGCCCGATCATCTACAGCAAGGCCTATGCCTGCTACGCGCTGAAATGCGTGGTCGCTCCGGATATTCCGAACAATGCCGCCTCGCTCGCCCTCTTCACCGTGTCGTCGCCCATTAACATCCTGAACGCGGTGCGGCCCGCGCCGGTGGCGCTCAGGCACATTTTCGGCCACATGGTTCCCGATCTCGTGCTGGGCGCGTTCTCCAAGGCGTTGCCCGGGAAAATCCTCGCCGAAGGCGCCGGGGCGCTCTGGAACATCCATATCTCGGCGCGGCCTGTCGCCGGCGCGTCCGGCCGCCGCGCCGAAGTGCTGATGTTCAACTCCGGCGGCATGGGCGCCCGCCCCGATCTCGACGGCCTGTCGGCGACGGCCTTCCCGTCCGGCGTGCACACAATGCCGATCGAGGCGACCGAGCATACCGGTCCGATCGTCATCTGGCGCAAGGAGCTGCGGCCGGACTCCGGCGGCGACGGCGAATTCCGCGGCGGCCTGGGACAAGTCATCGAGATCGCCGCCACCGACGGCCACGAGTTCGACTTTTCCGCCATGTTCGACCGCGTCAATCATCCGGCGCACGGCCGCGAAGGCGGCAAGCCGGGCGTCGCCGGCGTGGTCAAGCTCGATGACGGCACTAGGATGCGCCCCAAGGGCTGGCAGCATGTGCCGGCTGGACGCAGGCTGATCCTGGAACTGCCGGGCGGCGGCGGCTATGGCGATCCGGCCCGGCGCAGCGTGGCCGCGCGGGCCAATGACCGTTCCAAGGGTTACATTACGGAGAACGACCGATGAGCTATGTTGCCTCGCGCCTGTCGACCGAGGCGATCGCGCGGATCAAAGCCGCCGTCGCGCAAGTGGAGTAAACGATGCCGCATTATGAACGTATCCTGATCACCGGCGCCGCCGGCCGGCTCGGCTCGCAGTTGCGCAAGGGGCTGGTGCCGCTCGCCAAGACGATCCGCCTGGCGGGCCGCGAGCCCTTCGGCGATCTCGCGCCCCACGAAGAGGAAGCTGTCTTCGACCTCGCCGACATGGAAGCCACAATCGCGGCGACCAAGGATTGCGACGCGATTGTGCATTTCGGCGGCGCGCCGCTCGAATGCGAATGGCAGACCATCTTGGATTCCAGCATCCGCGGCTCCTACCACATCTATGAAGGCGCCCGGAAACATGGGGTGAAGCGCGTCATCTACGCTTCCTCGGTGCATGCGATCGGCTATCACGAGATCGAGGCGCATATCGGCGTTGACGCGCCGGTGCGGCCGGACAGCCTCTATGGCGTGTCGAAGAATTTCGTCGAAAGCCTCAGCCGGCTCTATTGGGACAAGTTCGGCATCGAGACCGTGTGCCTGCGCATCTTCTCGTCCTTTCCCGAACCGGCCGATCGCCGCATGCTGTGGTCTTATCTCTCTTTTGCCGACTGCGTGCGCCTGGTTGAGGCGTCGCTCACCGCGCCGCGCGTCGGCCACACCATCTCCTTCGGCATATCCGACAACAAGCTGAAGATGGTCGACAACAGCGGCGCCCGCCATCTCGGCTTCATCCCGCAGGACAGCGCCGAACCTTTCCGCGCTACCGTCGAGGCGAAGACCACTGTTCCCGATCCGAAGAGGCCCTCGGTGAAATATCTCGGCGGCTGGTTCTGCGAGCTTGGCCACCCGGACGACAAGCCGGCTGAATAGCGCGGCACTCAGCCAGCGGGAGGCAGGCTGTCCCGGATGAAGCGATGCCAGGCGCCGCCAAGCACAAGGGACGTTCCCGTCTCGTCGAAGCCCGCCGCGAGCAGGCCCTGCGAAAGCCCGGGAAAATCGAGGTTCGATCCGAACCAGGACGGCTGCGCCGGGAAGCTTGCAGCGGCCTGAATCTCGCGGGTCCAGCGGCCCTCGCGCATCCAGCGCAGGACGCTGTCGGGCTGATCCTGGCAGAGATCCGAGCCGATGCCGAGATGCTCAGCTCCCATGATTTCAGCCGCCTCCCTGGCCATCTTGCCGAATTGGTCGAGCGTCGTGTCCGAGCCGTTCGGAAGATGCAGCGGATAAAGCGACAGGCCGAGCAGCCCTTCCCCTTCGCGCAATGCCTGCAAAACGTGCTTGGACACATTGCGATTGCTGTCGCGGAGCCAGCGCGGATTGGCGTGGCTGATGACCACCGGGCGCTCTGAGAGCGCGATCGCCTCCAGCGCCGTCCGCTCGCCCGCATGCGACAGATCGATGATCATGCCGAGCCGGCTCATCTCGGCGATCGCCTCGCGCCCCATCCGCGTCACGCCGCTGTCTTCCTTCTCCATCCAGCCGCAGCCGAGCAGCGACTGGTTGTTGTAGGTGAGCTGCATGAAACGGATGCCGAGATCGAAGAGCATTTCGATGAGGCCGATGTCGTCCTCGATCGGCATCGGGTTTTGCAGCCCGAGGAAAATAGCCGTCCGGTTCGAGGCCCACGCCCGCTCGATGTCGCCGGCATCGCGAGCCAAGAGGATCAGATCCTCATTGTCGCGAAAGCGGGTACGCCAATCCACCAGATGGCGCACCGTCTCGCGAAAACCTTCGTGATAGCCGACCGTGGCATGGACCGCGGTCAGCCCGCCCCGGCGCATCTCCTGGAAAATTTCGCGCGACCAGTTGCAGTATTGCAGCCCGTCGATGAGCACGTGCGGCGCGTCGCTGGTCATTCGGCCGCGCCCGCGTGAATGTAGGACGTCTTGACCTGCGTGTAGAACTCGACCGCCGAACGTCCCTGCTCGCGCGGGCCGTAGCTCGAGGCGCGAACGCCGCCGAACGGCACGTGATAATCGGTGCCGGCGGTCGCGAGGTTGACCATGACGCAGCCCGAGCGCGAGGCATGGCGGAACTTTGTCGCGCGCGCCAGGGAGCGCGTGGCGATCCCCGCTGTCAGCCCATAGGGCGTATCGTTGGCAAGGAAGATCGCCTCGTCGAGATCGTCGGCTGTCATAACGCAGGTGATCGGCGCGAACATCTCCTCCTGGTTGATGCGCATGCGCGAGCGCCCGTTGAGGAACACGGCGGGCGCCATGTAGTGGCCGCGATACGCCAGGTCGAGCGCCTCGCCGCCGGTCGCAAGCTCGGCGCCCTCACTGATGCCGAGCGTCACATAATCGAGATTGGAAGAGAGCTGTTCTGCGCTGACGACAGGTCCCATCTGGACGCCGGCCTCCAGCGCGTGGCCGACCTTCAGCGCCCTGGTTTTCGCCAGCAGCTTCTCGACGAAGACGTCATGGATCGGCCGGTGCACGATCAGGCGCGACGAGGCCGTGCATTTCTGGCCCGTCCCGCCAAAGGCGCCGTTCACGGCCAGGTCGACGGCGCGATCGAGGTCGGCATCGTCCATGACGACGAACGGATTCTTCGATCCCATTTCGAGCTGCAGCTTCACGAACCGCGCGGCGGCGAGCGCTGCTATGCCCGAACCGACAGCGCCGGAGCCGGTGAAGCTCAGGCCTTGTATGTCGGCATTGGCGGCAAGCTCGCGGCCAATCGTCGATCCTGACCCCATCACCAGGTTGAACAGGCCTTTCGGGATCGCCTGCCGGCTGATGATCTCGGTCAGCGCCCAGGCGCTGGCCGGGGTAATGCTGGCAGGTTTCCAGACCACCGCATTGCCGAAGGCAAGCGCCGGCGCGATCTTCCAGGACGCGGTGGCGACAGGGAAATTCCAAGGAGAAATGATCGCGACGACGCCGAGCGGCTCGCGCTCGATCAGCACATCGACGCCGGCCCGGACCGAGTCGGCGGAGGCGCCGAGATTGCGCAGCGCCTCGGCTGCGAAATAGGTGAAGAACTGCCCGGCGCGATAGACCTCGCCGATCCCCTCGGGAAGCGTCTTGCCCTCCTCGCGCGAAAGCAGTTCGCCAAGCTCCTTCGAGCGGGCCATCAGCTCGCGACCGATGGCGTCGAGAACGGCGGCCCGCGCTTCGAGGCCCGCTGCCGCCCATTCGCGCTGCGCGCCTTGCGCCGCCGCAACGGCATCATGGATGTCGGATGGCTGCGCCTGGGCAAAGCGCCCGACGACATCGGTCACATCCGATGGATTGATATCCTCAACCCACTCTGCGCCGTCGCGCCATTCGCCTGCGACAAAGTTCCGACCGCTCAGCATCCTGTTCGACCTGCATCAATTCGGTTGACAACGACCTAACCAATGCTGTGAACTTCAATCAAGCTCAATTTTTGGCACAAACGTTCAGGCAAGCTTAACAGTGACCAAAACCATCAGCCTGACCGGCATGCGCAGCTTCGTCGCGGTCTGCGAGACCGGCGGCGTGCGTGCCGCCGCCGATCAGATCGGCCGAACGCCGTCGGCCGTGTCGATGACCCTGAAGCAACTGGAAGACGATATCGGCGCGCCACTGTTCGAGAGCGAACGCAAGGGCGCGCTCTCGCCGGTCGGCCGCATCGTGCTCGACGAGGCGCGCGCCATGATCGCGCATTACGATCGCGCCTGCCTGGCGATGACCAGCTACGCCGCGGACCTGCAGGGACGCTGCGACGTGGCAAGCGTGCCTTCGGTCGCGGTGACCTTGCTGCCGCGCGCGGTCGCGCAGCTTCGCGCCGAGGGCAGCAGTTTCGACATCCATGTCCGCGACAGCGATTCCAACGCCATTGTCGAGGCGGTTGAAAACGGCATGGTCGAGGTGGGCCTGTGCGTACTTGCCAGCAAGCGGCCGCAGCTCAGTTTCGAGCCGCTGTTCCAAGAGCCGCTCGATTTCGTCTGTCCGGTCGATCATCCGCTGGCGAAATCGAAGCGCCCGTTGAAATGGGTGCAGCTCGAAGGCGAGAGCTTCATCCGCAATGGCGCGGCCGAAGCACTCGGGCTTGCCGAGACCGAGGCGCTTGCCGCCGGCTCGAAACTCACCGCGACCAATGTGAGCTCCAACCTGGCGATGGTGGAGGCTGGGCTCGGAGTCACCATCCTGCCCAGGCTCTGCCGCTGGAAATGCAGCCATGCCGTGCGCTTCGTTCCGCTTGCCGATCCGCGCTCGAGCCGGACGGTCGGCTGGATCGCCAAGGAAGGCCGGAACCTGCAGCCCGCGTCGCTGCGCTTCATCGAATGCATTCGCCAGCAGACCCAGGCGGGCGAGAAAGAGTTCGGCTATGCCGCGGCATGATTGGTGGTGACAGGATGGCACGCCTGACGCAAGCCCACATCGAAACGCTCGCCCGAGAAGCGCTGACGCGGCACGGTGCAAGCGAGCGGCAGGCCGAAGCGCTGGCCGCCGGCATCGCGGCGGCGGAACGCGACGGCCTGAAGTCGCACGGGCTGATGTATCTGCCGACCTATTGCGAGCACTTGACCTGCGGCAAGGTGCTGGGACTGGCCGAGCCGCGCCTGACCCGGCCGGCTCCGGCGGTTGTCGCCGTCGATGCCGGCAACGGCTTTGCCCATGCGGCCATCGCTACCGGCCTGCCGCCGCTGATCGAAGCGGCCGGCTCCCAAGGTGTCGCCGCGCTTGCCATCCGCAATTCCTACAATTGCGGCGCGCTCGGCTATCACACCGAGCGCATCGCCCGGGAC
>NZ_RZRX01000026.1:0-38690 GCF_003997405.1 Mesorhizobium sp. M2A.F.Ca.ET.042.01.1.1 | reverse complement strand
GGAGACCCGGGAATCCATGCCATTACCTTTGCCAAGGCGTGCAACGGAGCAGAATTCTGCACCGTTTCAGCGCCTTAGCGTCACGGCATGGATTCTATGGTCTGCGCTGCGTCGCTACGCTCCTTGCTCCGCCATAGAATGACGAAGTGAATGTTTAAGGAGCACACGCCGACTGCGGCATCGGCTGCAGCCGATAAACCTTGTCGTCGGACTTGGTCTTGCCGTCCGCCGCCTTCGAACAGAGATCGACAACCGCCACCGCATTGTTGGGGTTCGCGACCATCATCGTGCCGTTGGGGCCGCGCTTGAGAAAAATCTCCTTCTGGGAGATGTCGCAGGAAAAATCGCTCATCTTGGAGCTTGCCGAGCAGCGCCACTGGTCGGCCTCGCCCTGACAGGAATAGGTCTGCGTGACCTTTTTCCCTTTCTGCCTGGTCGTCACCGAAACGGCGATATCCGCCCCGTCGGGCCAGGTCGCGGCATCGCCGCCGGTCGCGAAGGAAGCGAGCTCGACCGGGCCGCGGAAGATTCGGATCGATTGCGTCATCTGGTTGGGATGTGTTTTCAGATGCGCATCGTCATAGTCTCGCCCGAAGCAGAAGGGCTGATCGGGCTTTAGCCGCACGCGCAGCGGATCACCCAGCGCCGGGTCGATGGGGTCGATGCGCGCGAACTCCGCCTTGCAGGTCTCGGCCGGCATCGGCTCCAGCTTGAAATTGTCGTCCTCGCTACCCAGCGCCTGCCTGTTGTACTCGGCTTTGCCGAGATCCTCCTCCGCGCCAGCGTCGAGATACACATCAGGCTGTACGTTGGAGAGCATCAGCCGGCCCTTGTCGTCGACTTTCAGCGAGGCGAGCGTGCGGTCGCAATCCATGCCGCAACGGATGCCACTCGCCTTGTCGCTCGGATCCTCCTTGTTGCACCAGCCGGCCGCCCAGTCGGACTTCTTGGCGCCGCGCACGGTGGTGGTGAGAAAGCCGTTATAGGAAGTATCCTGGTTGGCGGGGGGTTCTTCGTTCGGCCGGCTGACCGGATCATGGCCATAGAAGAAAAAGATGCGCTCCACTTTCTGGTGCGGATGCGCCTTGAGATGGGCGGCGTCGTAGATGCGGCCGAAGCAGACGTCGGCACCGGTCGGGCTGAGCTCGGGAAGTTTGGGCGGCTGTTCGGCGCGCGCCGCGCCGGCAAAAGCGGCAAGGGCGGCGCAAAGCGCTACGCCCGCCATGGTCCTCACCGCCATGGTCCTCGATGTCATGTGACCCTCCTCCCCCGACACGACTGGCTTTATGCTAGTCTAGGAGCGCCGCCCGGACCATGCAAAATCGCGCGAGCGGGCGAGCGAATGGAGGGTACAATGCTGCGCCGTGACATTTTTCGTGCCGGGCTTGCCGGCGCCGCGGGCCTTTTCGGCCTGAACCGGGCCAACGCGGCAACGGCTGAGGAGAAGCCGAAGGTCGCTTATCACCTCAGCGACGCCGACAAGGTCAACTTCGTCCTCGGCAACATCAAGAACCACTATGAGGGCACCGGCGGCAATGTCGATATTGTCCTTGTGGTGCATGGTCCGGCACTTGCGGCCTTCAAATCCAAGGGCGCTTCCGGCGCTGTTTCCAGCCGCTTTGCCGGCCTCGTCCAGCAGGGGCTCGTCCCGCAGGCCTGCGGCAACACCCTGCGCGGCATGGACATTACGCTGACCGACCTGCTGACTGGCTTCCAGCTTGCCGAGAAGGGCGGCGTCGTCAAACTCGCCGAACTGCAGCATCAGGGCTATGTCTATCTCCGGCCCTGAACGCGGCCACGCTTGAACGCCAACGCTTGAACGGAAGGCCGGCAATGGCCTACGAAATGTGCCAACCTGGAGGCCAGCCGACATGACCACACTTGCCATTCCCGATCTTGCCGGCAAGGCGGTGCTGGTCACCGGCGCCTCGACCGGCATCGGTGCCGCCCTTGCCCGCGCTTACGCGGCGCAGAAATGCCGCGTCGCGCTGCATTACAATGCGAGCCGCGCACCCGCCGAAGCCGTGGCCGAAGCGATCCGCGATGACGGTGGCGAGGTGTTTCTGGTTCAGGGCGATTTTTCGATACCCACCGACGTCGAGCGTGTGGTCGAGGAAAGCGCCCAGCATTTCGGCCGGCTCGACGGCCTGGTCAACAATGCCGGCGGCATGCTCGGCCGCATCGCCTATGCCGATCAGGACGAAGCGCATTACGACGCCGTGATGGACCTCAACGCCCGCTCGGTGCTGACCGCCTCGCGCAAGGCGATCCCGTGGCTGAAGCGCCAGGGCGGCTTCATCATCAACACCACCTCGATCGCCGCGCGCAATGGCGCCGGCGGCGGCGCCGGCCTCTATGGTTCGTCGAAAGCCTTCGTTTCCAACGTGACGCGCGGCATGGCGAAGGAACTCATCGGCTTCGGCATCCGCGTCAACGCGGTGGCGCCAGGCACGATCCTGACGCCGTTCCACGAACGCTATTCGAGCGCCGAGCAGATCAAGGCGATGGTCGCGACCATTCCGCAGGGACGCGCCGGAACGGCCGAAGATTGCGTCGGCGCCTACCTGTTCCTGTCGTCCGATCTGTTGAGCGGCTACATCATCGGCCAGGTGATCGAGGTGAATGGCGGCCAGTTGATGCCGTGACCTAGCGATTGCATACTTGATTGAGCGTGCAACCTGGAGGGAGATCAAGGCATGTACGGATTGATCGGCAAGATGCGGGCGGCGCGCGGCAAGCGCGATGCGGTCATGGACGTGCTGCGCGAAAGCACTGCCGCGCTCCCCGGCTGCCTGAGCTACATCATCGCCACCGATCCGGCCGACGCCGACGCCATCTGGGTCACCGAGGTGTGGACCGACCAGGCGAGCCACAAGGCCTCGCTGCAATTGCCGGAAGTCCAGGCCGCGATTGCCAGGGCGCGTCCCTTCATCGCCGGCTTCGAATTCCAGATCGAGACTCATCCGGTCGGCGGCTTTGGACTTCCTGCGCCGGAAAAGGCCGGCTGAGCTCTTCGAAAACCTCAAAACTTGCTGGCTGAGTCGCGGCCTTCTGCAACATCGCTATTGGCGGCAGATATCCAGTTGCCGAGAACTTGTAATACCTAAACTAATAAACTAAGTTTATCGGACTAAGTCTGATTGGGTGAACAACGATGCAGACCGTAAACATCCACAATGCCAAGACCAATCTCTCACGTCTCGTGGACCAGGCTGCCAAGGGTGAGCCATTCATAATTGCGAAGGCGGGCAAGCCGCTGGTCAAGGTCGTTCCCATCGATCAGCCAGCCGGGGCACAGAAAAAACGGCTTGGTTTCATGGTTGGCCAGTTTTCCGTGCCCGACGATTTCGATCGCATGGGTCAAGATGAGATCGAACAGTTGTTCGGCCTCAAAAAATGAAATTGTTGCTCGACACCCACTTGCTTCTATGGGCGGCCAGTGAGCCAGACCGGCTGCCACTTACGGCCGTGGCCGAGATGGAGGCTACGTCAAACGAATTGCTTTTCAGTGCTGCCAGCCTTTGGGAGGTCGCAATCAAACGTGGCCTTGGGAAGGGCGGCTTCACGGTCGATCCGCGTTTGCTTCGGCGCGGCCTTCTCGACAACGGCTATGGCGAATTAGCCATCACCAGTGAGCACGCCGTCGCTGTCGACGGACTTCCGTCCCTCCACAAAGATCCCTTCGACCGAATTCTTATTGCCCAAGCGACCGTGGAAGGCATCACCTTACTGACTGTGGACGATCTTGTCGCCCGTTACCCTGGTCCTGTCCGAAAGGTCTGAGCAGAGATCCGTCAAAGACAGGATCGGGGTTTGGTTTTCCTGTGTATTGGGGTTCGCATTTCCCAGCTCCAGGTCTAAGACCAAAATATGGACTCCTCGCCAGAGCAACCATACCAGGACCAGACGCCGATCGAGCGCATGGCGCGGCTGCGCCCGCGGCGGCAATGGCTGGTGCTTTTGGTGTTCTCGCTGCTCTTCGCCGGCGCGCTGGAACTCGCCGCCCTGCCGGCGGCGCTGCTGATCGGCCCTATGCTTGCCGCGATCCTCGCCGGCACCAATGGCGCCACGGTGCGCGTGCCGCGCCTCCTGTTCGGTTCGGCCCAGGCGATCGTCGGCTGCCTGGTGGCAAATTCGATCTCCGCCGACATCTTTCCAGCCTTCTACAAGGAATGGCCGCTCTTCCTCGGTGTGGTGATAGCAACTGTCACCGCCTCCAGCCTGCTCGGCTGGCTGATCAGCCGCTGGCGCATCCTGCCCGGCACCACGGCGGTCTGGGGCTCCTCGCCCGGCGCCGCCACGGCCATGGTGCTGATGGCTGGCGCCTTTGGCGCCGACCAGCGTCTCGTCGCCTTCATGCAATATCTGCGCGTCATCTTCGTCTCGATGACGGCCGCGCTCGTCGCCAGCATGTGGGTCGATACATCCGGCGTCGAGATGCCGCCCATCATCTGGTTTCCGCCGATCGATGCTGTCGCCTTCGTCGCCACCATCGGCATCGCGGTGGTCGGCGGCCTGGCCGGAAAGCTGGTCAGGCTGCCCTCGCCGTTCTTTCTCGGCACCTTCATTTTCGGCGCGGTGATCCATCTCGGCCTCGGCGTGCCGATGCAGTTGCCGCCCTGGCTGCTGGCGATCAGCTACGCCATGGTCGGCTGGTCGATCGGCCTGAACTTCACCCGTCCGATCCTGCGCCACGCGGCGCGCGCCCTGCCGCAGATCATCGGCTCGATCGTCGCGCTGATCGCCTTTTGCGGCGGCATGGCCTTCGTCATCAGCCGCCTGCTCGGCATCGACCCGCTGACCGCCTATCTGGCGACCAGCCCCGGCGGTATGGACAGTGTCGCCATCATCGCCGCCGCGGCACGCAACGTCGACATCTCCTTCGTCATGGCCTTGCAGTCGGCACGCTTCCTGGTCGTGCTGCTCATTGGGCCAAGCGTAGCCAGGCTGGTGGCGCGAAACGTGAGGGCCTGATCCGCGCTATTGCAAGGTGGGAGCGAGGAAAATGCCCATGAGCCGTCGTGTGAATGCCGTCGATCTTTCCGGGCGCGTCGCCGTGGTGACCGGCGGCGCGCAAGGCATCGGCCTTGCGGTCGCGCGACGCTTGTTGTCGTCAGGCGCCGGCGTGGCCATCTGGGACATCGACCAGGCCGCAATGGCCAAGGCCGTAGCCGAGCTCGCCTCCCTTGGCCGGGTCGAGGCCATCCTTTGCGACCAGTCGAAGATCGAAGCCGTCGATCGCGCCGCCGCCGAGACCGAGCGGACGCTTGGCCCCGTCGATCTTCTCGTCAACAATGCCGGCATTGCCGGGCCGGCGGCCACCGTGGTCGACTACGATCCCGCCGCCTGGCGCCAGATCGTCGACATCGACCTCAACGGCGTCTTCTATTGCTGCAAGCGCCTGGTGCCCGGCATGGTCGCGCGCAACTATGGCCGCATCGTCAACATCTCCTCGGTGGCCGGCAAGGAGGGCAATCCCAACGCCGCCGCCTATTCGGCCGCCAAGGCCGGCGTGCTGGCGCTGACCAAATCGCTCGGCAAGGAGCTCGCCGGATACGACATCGCCGTCAACGCGCTGACGCCCTCGCCCGCCCGCACCCGCATCCTCGAGCAGCTCACCGAGGCCCAGGTCGCCTACATGCTCGGCAAGGTGCCGCGCGGCCGTTTCGTCGAGGTCGAGGAGGCGGCCGCCATGATCGCTTTCATGCTGTCGGACGAGAACTCCTTCACCACCGGCGCCACCTTCGACCTCTCGGGCGGTCGCACCACCTACTGACCACCCCGCGGGGGACCTATCGCCCGACAGCAAGCCGCTCGGGCAGGAAATCGACGAAGACGCGGACCTTCGGCGAAAGGTGGCGATTGGATGGCCACAGCAGGCGGAACTGGCCGCGGCCGTCGACATGTTCGTCAAGCACGGTCCGCAGCCTTCCGTCATGCAGCGCCTCCCGCACCAGGAAATCGGGCATGCAGGCGATGCCGAGACCGGCAAGCGTCGCGCCCTTCAATGCCTCCATGTTGTTGCAGGTCAGCATCGAGCGTATCTGCGGCGCGGCGCTTCCGGTGATGAATGGCCATTGCAGCAGCCTGCCGCTGTTGAGGAAACGGAAATGGATGCCGAAATGCGCTGCCAGATCCGCGGGCGTGCCGGGCGTGCCATGCCGATCGAGATAGGACGAGGCCGCGCTCAGGATCATGCGAAAGGGCGCGACCGGCCTCGACACCAACCGTGAATCGGGCAGCTCGCCGCTGCGGATCGCGACGTCGATGCCCTCTTCGATGACGTCGACGATGCGATCGTTGAAATCGATATCGAGCTCGATTTCCGGGTATCGCGCCATGAATTCCGACAGCACCGGCAACAGCAGGTGATAGGTGACGATCGGGGTGGAGATACGCAGCCGCCCGTGCGGCGTCTCGCGTGTCCGTGACAGCATTGCCTCGGCGTCGTCGATGTCGTCGAGGATGCGGCGCACCCGCTCATTGAACAGCTTGCCTTCCTCGGTCAGGCCGATGCGCCGGGTGCTGCGCTGCAGGAGCCGCACGCCGAGCTCCTGCTCGAGCCGGGCGACGCTCTTGCCGACGGCGGAAGCGGAAATGCCGAGCGCTCGCCCCGCGCTGACGAAACTGCCGAATTCGGCGGTGCGGGCAAAGGCAAGAAGGCCGTTGAGACGATCCATCGCTTGAATCCATTCGAGCGCTTCATTCCGGTATGAATGGAGATTTAATACTATTTTGCCGGAAATGTCCTTGTCCTATCTTTGGTTGCGATCGGCGACGCGAGTCAGCGCAAGCCGGCAATTCCTCCTCGGATAGGAAAATCCATGACGTTGATGACCAGAACCGGCCCCGCCGGCAGATGGCTTGTGCTGCTGTCGGTCTGCCTTGCCGCCATGACGATGCCGTTGAGCTTTACCGGCCCCGCCGTGGCGCTTTCTCGCATTGCCGCCGATCTCGGCGGCAGTCCGCTCGCGCTCAATTGGGTGACCAATGCCTTCATGCTGACCTTCGGCGCCGGCCTGATGGCGGCCGGGGCATTGGCCGACAACCATGGCCGCAAGCGCATCTTCCTCGCCGGCCTCGCCGTCTACCTCCTTGCCGCGCTGGGCTGCATGCTGGCACCGGACATCGTCTGGTTCGACATGTTCCGCGCCTTGCAAGGCATAGGCGGTGCTGCCGCCTTCGCCGGCGGTGCCTCAGCACTTGCCCAGGAATTCGACGGGCAATCGCGGCTGCGCGCCTTCAGTTTCCTCGGCACCAGCTTCGGCATCGGGCTCGCCTTCGGCCCTGTCGCCTCCGGCCTGCTCATCGATACATTCGGCTGGCGCGCGATCTTCCTTCTGGTGGCGGCGCTTGGCGTTGCCGCGGCCGCGCTGGGCCTGCGCACCGTCACCGAATCACGCGACCCGGACGCAACCGGGCTCGACTGGGCTGGCGCCGGCACCTTCACCATCGCGCTTGCCGCGCTGACCTACGGCGTGCTGCAGGCGCCTCAAAGCGGCTGGGCCGATCCCTTCGTTCTCGCACTCCTTGGCGTGGCTGCCGTCGGCTTTGCCGCCTTCGTCATTGTCGAGCGGCGGGTGCGCCGGCCGATGCTGGACCTGACGTTGTTCCGCTTCCCGCGTTTCGTCGGCGTCCAGTTCCTGGCCGCGGCACCCGCCTATGCCTTCGTCGTCCTGCTCGTGCTCCTGCCGATCCGCTTCATCGGTATAGAGGGGATGAGCGAGATCAAGGCGGGGCAGTTGATGATCTGCCTCTCCGGCCCGCTGCTGATCCTGCCGCTGCTCGCCGGCCAGGCGGCGCGCTGGATCGCGCCCGCCACGATCTGCGGCGTTGGCCTCCTCGTCGCAGCGGCCGGCCTTGTCTGGCTCAGCCGCGTGCCTGCGGCGGACGGCGCGTTGGTGGCCCCGCTGGTCCTGATCGGCATCGGCATCGCCTTGCCCTGGGGGCTCATGGACGGACTGGCGGTCAGCGTCGTGCCGAAGGAGCGCGCCGGCATGGCGGTCGGCATCTTCAACACCACCCGCGTCGCCAGCGAGGGCGTGGCCCTGGCGATCGTCATGGCGGTCTTGTCGGGATTCACGGCCACGCAGCTCGGCGCTCAAGGACTGGCCTCGCCTGCCGAAGCGGCCGCGGCCGCACAGTTGCTGGCAACCGGCAACATCGCCGCAACGATCCAACATCTGCCGATGGCTGGCGCCACGGCTCTCATCCAGGCCTATGAGACTGCTTTCGACCGACTGCTCATCGTGCTAGCGACGATCACCGTGCTTACGGCCATCATCGTCTTCCTCGGCCTGCGTCGCGGATCGGCGCCACAGCAAGACATCGCTCCTCTCCCGGCTTGCCAGGAAGGCTGACGCGGCGTGACGCCATCAAGTTCGAGGAGGCGTCAAAAAATACTTGACTCACATACTCATATTTGAGAGCGCGGAGACGTGATCAAATATGAGTATTGGAGACAGGTTAATGCCGAAGCGGTCGAGGACGTGGCGCCGGGGATTATCATTGCTGGCGGGCAGCGCCATCCTCAGCCATGTTTGGCCGGCACTTGCCCAGGACGGCGGCGACGCCACCGTTCTCGACAGGATTGAGGTGACCGCCGAGAGCAACGAGATCCTGAAGCAGGACGGCTATGTCGCCAAGAAGGACCGCATCGGCACCAAGACCGACACGCCGATCGCTAGGATCCCGCAGGCGGTCTCGGTCGTGACGCAAAAGCAGATCGAGGACCAGAAGCCGCGTACACTGAACGACGCGCTGGGCTATACGGCCAGCGCCAATCCGAACAGCTTCGGTTTCGACACGCGCTACGACGCCTTCTTCCTGCGCGGCTTCCAGGCCTTCTACAACGGCATGTTCCGCGACGGGCTGCGCCAGTACAACGGCCCTTCCGCCTGGTTCAAGACTGAACCTTACGGCATCGAGGGCGTCACCATTCTGAAGGGACCGGCATCCTCGCTTTACGGCGTCAGCGGTCCGGGCGGCATCGTCAACGTCGTCACCAAACGGCCCAAGGAGGAGCCGTTCCATGAGATCGAGCTGCTGGCCGGCGAGCACAACCGCTTCCAGGCCGCGCTCGATGCTTCCGGGCCGGTCAATGACGACGGCAGCATTCTCTACCGCTTCACCAGCCTCGGCCGCCTGAGCGAGACCGGGCTGCCCGATTATCCCGACGACAAGCTTTATCTGGCGCCGGCCGTCACCTTCAAGCCGGACGAGGACACCAGGCTCACCATCCTCGGCGAATATTCGAAGTCCGTCACCGGCGGCACCGCGGCATTCTACAACCCCGCCTATGGCTCGCTGTCGAACGTCTATGAAGGCGATCCGGCCTGGAACGATTTCACCCAGGGCCAGGGACGCATCGGCCACGAGTTCGAGCACCGCTTCAACGAGTGGCTGACCGTGCGCCAGAACCTGCGTTACAACGCCGTCGACTCGGACATCGAATATAGCGGCCATTACGCGATCGGCGCCGACCAACCGCTGCAGCGCTACTGGGGCCATTACACGGAAGCGATGAAGAACTTCGTCGTCGACAACATGGCCCAGCTTGAATTCGACACCGGGCCGGTCAAGCACACCGCGATCGCCGGCATCGACTACGCCTGGTCGGACTATGACGCCGGCAGCGGGCTCTCCTACGTCTCGGTCGAGGACATCAAGGCCGCCCCCGTCCCGCATTCCGGCGGGCAGGAGATGAACCAGCTCGGCGTCTACCTGCACGACCAAATGGAGTGGAACGATTTCACCCTGTTCACCAGCGGCCGCTACGACTGGGTGGACACAACCTCCACGGCCGCCGATTTCAGCCAGTCGAAGCAGAAGGACAGCGCCTTCTCCGGCCGCGTCGGCCTGTCCTACCGGACCGAATGGGGCATCGTTCCCTACGTCAACTATTCGACCTCTTTCTCGCCCAACATCGGCTTCGTCTATGACGACATTACGAGTTCCGTCGGCCGCGTCGCCCGCCCCACCATCGCCACGCAGAAGGAGATCGGCGTCAAGTACGAGATCCCCGACCGCAACGCGACCGTCAGCGCCGCGCTGTTCGACATCGACCAAAAGGACGGCGTCGTCTTCGACGCCTCGACCGGCATCAACAAGCAGCGCCAGCTCGACCTAAACTCGCGCGGCGTCGAGCTGGAGGCCAATGCCTCGCTTGACAATGGCTTCAGCGTCATCGCCTCCTACACCTATCTGCGCGTGAAGATCGAACGCGGCGCCGAAGGCACCGACGGCAAGGAACTGTCGGCGACGCCGAACCACATCCTGTCGCTCTGGGGCCATTATCAATTCGAGAACGGCACGCTGGAAGGGCTCGGACTCGGCGCCGGCGTGCGCTTCGCCGGCGCCAGCTACGGCGACGACACCAACACGTTCAAGAACGACGCGCGCGCCTTCGTCGACGCCTCACTGTCCTACGATTTCGGCTATCGCAGCCCGAAGCTCGAAGGCGTGAAGCTGCAGATCAACGCCAAGAACCTGTTCGACAACCAGCAGACGATCTGCTCGGCCGGCTATTGCTACCGCGACGAGGGCCGCTCGCTGTTCGGCAGCCTGCGCTATCGTTTCTGATGTCAGTCTCCGCCTCGAACCGGGCCGCCTCGTCGCCGGCTGCCATCGTCGCGGCGATCGGCGGCCTCTATGTGGCCCAGAGCGTGATCGGCGGCATCACCTGGACGGGTCTCCCGGCCGTGATGCGCGACCAGGGCCTGCCGCTCGACCGCATCGGCCTGTTCACCCTGATCGCCCTGCCGTGGGCGCTGAAATTCCTGTGGTCGCCGGCCGTGGAGCGCTACCGGCTTCCGCTGTCGGGACGGAACCGAACCGGCGCGATCGTCCTCATCGGTGGCCTGGTCTCCATCGCCGGACTGCTGGCTGTCGCGCAACTCGGCCCGGCCGCTTTCTGGCCCGTGGTCGCCTGCCTGACGGTGGTTGCCTTTGCAGCCTCGACGGTCGATATCGCCTGCGACGGTTTTGCGGTGCAGAACCTTGCCGGCAAGAATCTCGGCTGGGGTAATGCGGCCCAGGTCGGCGGCGCCTATCTCGGCTCGGCGATCGGCGGCGGCCTGTTCCTCTTCCTTGTCGATGTCCAGGGCTGGCGTCCGGCGGTGTCGGTCATGGCCTCGCTGCTGGTGCTGCTCGGCCTGCCCTTCCTGCTCGGCGTCGCTGGCCGGCCGCACGAGGAAGTTCGCGACCACGTGCCCTCGCTCGGCATGGCGTTGCGGCGTCCGCAGATACAACGCGGCCTGATGGCGTCGGCGATCTACGTTCTGGCGCAGAAGGCGGCGCTGGCGATGCTCGGCCCTTTTCTCGTCGATGCCGGGCTCAGCCTTTCCACCATCGGCCTGGTCAACGGCGCCGGCAGCATGATCCTCGGCGTCGCGGCCGCCCTTGCCGGCGGCGCGCTCGTCCGATGGTTGGGCACGCGCAGCGTGCTTGTGCTCGCGCTCGTCTTGCAGGCTGGATCGCTGTTCGTCCTCGCCGCCTTCGCGCTTTCGGGCGTTTTCCCGGCAGGCCCGCTGGCAGCCGTCGCAATGCTGAGTTCCTCCGGCATCATGGCGCTCGGCTTCGTCGCGCTTTATGCGCAGTTCATGTGCTGGTCGGACCCGAGGCAAGCGGGCGTCGATTTCACGCTTTTCCAGTGCATGGACGCATTGGTCAGCATGGCGGGCGGGATCCTGGCCGGCTATGCGGCGCAGCATCTGGGCTACGGTGCGCTGTTTGCCGGAGCGGGCGTGGTCGCGCTGCTGGCAGCGCCGGCGATCGCCATGGTCAGCGGCCGCGACTGAGACGAGACGGCGCTATTCCTCGCCGGCTCCGTCCTCGCCTTGCACGCCGCGGCGCCAATAGGCGGTGACCAGATGCCGGTCGCGCGGCAAGCCCCATTCCTTGCGTGCTATCCGGCGGATCTCGCGAAAGTCGGCGAACTCGCATCCCGCCCAGACATAGAGATCGTCAGGGCATGGCAGCCGGGCGCGTTCGCGCAACGCCTGCGGAAGCAGGCCGGCGCGGCCTGCTTCGCGGCCATGCCGGTAGAGCCAACGGACGGCGATGTTCTCGCGCGCCGACAACGTCACCCGCTCTTGCGGACCATCGACCTCGATGAAGGCCTCGGCGCGGGCGGACGGCGCCAGGTCTTCCAGCATCCGGCCAATCGCCGGAAGCGCGGTATCGTCGCCCAGAAGCAGCAGGTTGGACGCCTCGGGCAAACCGCCACCGCCGGGACCGATCATGCCGATGATGTCGCCGGCCCGCGCATTCTGCGCGAAGCTCGCGGCCGGCGTCTCGGCGCCCGGATGCAGCACGAAGTCGATGTCGAGCCAGCCCTCGGCCACGTCCAGCGCGCGGATCGTATAGACCCGGATGGTCAGCGCATCCTCGCCCGACGGCCAGACGATAAGGCCGTCGGCGCCCATGGTCGGCCAGACCGCCTGTCGGCCGGCCGGCGGCAACAGAAGCCGGACATGAAATCCGCCATGGGCGAAGCGGCCGAGGTCGCGGACGGAGAAGCGCAGGCGCTGCATATGCGGCGACAACCGCGTCGAGGACAGCACCGATATTTCGCGGAAGAACACCGGCGTCCCAGCGTCCGTGCCGTCCCCATGCCAGCGCAATCCTTCGGTCGTGCTGAGATGTGCGGCGATATGGCCGGCAAAGATCATCTTCATATAGGAGAGGCAGGTCTCGTCCTGCGCCGCCACACGTACCAGCACGCCGTGATCGTCGAACGATGCGTTCAACGAGCCGTAATGCATGCGGAATTCCCATCGGCCGGCATCGCCGGTGTCGATTTCATAGTCGCTATGCTCGGCGCGCAGCCTGTCCATCACCACGCGAATGTCATCGTTTTGGATACGAGTTTGCGCGTTCAAGAGCTTCATCGCCGGGCCTTTCGATGTCGTCACGGGTACCGGCATGCCACAGCGTCGGCGGCTTTGCCACTAAAACATGATCAATAAAGTCATATTTGTGTCGACTTGCGAAAGACCCAACCCCTGTCCGGCTTCAGCTGATGATCAGGCTTGCGATCCGGTCGCCGTCCAGCGTGAAGGCCATGTCGCCCTCGCCGTTGAAGCCATTGCCCGTCACGGCGACCCGGGCATGGTGGACGCCATCGCGCTGCGCGATGCGGACGATGCGAAGATTGGACTGCACGCCGATATTGTCCGATCGGTTCCACCGCGCGACTCCGTCGCGCCCATGGAAATCGCGACCCCAGTCGCTCAGGAAAGCGTCGTCAGTGAATGTGCCGAGAAAGGCCTCGCTATCGCCGGCGTTGGTGGCTTCGACAAAGCGCGGATCGGATCGGGCGTGATGGTCATGGGCTGAGCCTCCGAGCTGTGCTGAGATTCAGGTCAGGCCGAGTCGAGAACGGCGGTTTCCGAGAACCGGAGCGGAGCGTACTTGAAGTACGTGAGCACCGGAAGCGCAGGAAACTGCCGTTCGCAGGCCGGGCTCACCTGAATATCGGCACAGCTCAATCCAACCTATGCATCAGATCGTCATCCAGCCAGCGGCCGAAGAAATAGACCAGTTGCTTGTGCCACCATGGCCAGTCATGGCTGACATCGCCGCCCCAATAGTCGACCCAGGCGGGAATGGATTTGTCGCGCAGCACCTGTTCCAGCTCGCGCGTCTCGACCAGCATGCGCTCTTCCCAGGCGCCTTGGCCGCAGCAGAAGATCAGCCTGAGCGCCCTGAGCCGCCCGAGCAGCTTCTGGTCGACGATGCCCGGCAGATAGTCCAGTGGCGAGTTGAAATAGATGTTGCCTTCCAGCTGCCGGCCGAAAAAGTCGCGGGCCGAATAGACGCCCGATAGCGAGATCACGCCGCTCGCGAGCTCGGGAAAACGGAACACGAAATTCGACGAGTGGTAGCCGCCCATCGAGCAGCCGCAGAACAATGGCTTCAAGGCACGGCCGCCATTGGACTTGGCGGCGACCGCCTGCAGCTCCGGCAGCGCCTCTTCCCGCACATAGCGGAAATAGGCCTCGTGCCGCGCGATGCGATGCGCCGCATCGGCATGCTTGTTGAAGAAGGATTCCGAATCGATGCCGTCCAGCGTGAAGAGCTGGATGCGGCCGGTGTCGATGAACTCGGCAAGCGCGCCAACCCCGCCGGAATCCTCGAACTGATAGAAGCGTCCTTGCGAGGTCGGGAACACCACCACCGGGCGCCCGGCATGACCGTAGCGCTTGTGTTCCATGTCGCGGCCGAGATTGCGGGCATGGCCCTTGTGATAGGAGACGTCCATCGGCTCAGGCCTTTTCCGCGTGGATATAGTCGACCGCCTGGCGCAGTGCCTTCTGATCCTTCGAACGCATCTGGTAGGCGTAATTGCCCATGGCGCGGCTGAAGACCTCTTCGATGGCCTGGTGATGGACGATCTTGTCGCCATGGGCGGCTAGCACGTCCGCATGGCTGTGCAAATAGTCGATATGGCGTTTGCGGCTGGCATAGGCGGTGAAATACTTCCCCTTATAGGGGCCTCCGGCGGCATCCTTGACCACCATGTCGGCCCAGGCGGCATAGACGTCGATGTCGAATGTGTAGTTGATGGCGTCGGTCATCCAGGCGCCGGGCGGGCGCATGTTGACCTCGAGCGCGATGACGCGCTTGTCCTTGGTCTCGAACAGCTCGATGTGGAAGAAGCGCTCGCGCACGTCGAACGCTTTGAGGATCTTGCGCCCCGCCTCCTCCACCGCAGGCGTGATCTCGGGGAAGCAGGTGTAGCTCATGTGGCGGTCCTTGTTGACCGCGTCCATGATGCTCTGGTCGTAGCGGTGGCTGGCCGCCAGCACAACCTCGCCGTCGCGGTTGACCAGCCCATCGAAGGTCACCACCAGCCCCTCGATGAACTGTTCCATGACGAACGTGACGTCCTCCGGCTTGTCCCTGAAGAACTGGTCGAGCTCCCTGGCATTGGAGATCTTGAACGTGTTGGAGGCGCCGGAGCCGGAATCCGGCTTGACCACCACAGGGTAGCCGACACGGCGGATGAAGGTCATGGCGCCGGCGCGGTCGGAGCATTTGCGCTGCGGGATGGTCTCGACGCCGCTTTTGCGAAAGAAGGCGCGCATGCGGCTTTTCCGTTTCAGATTCTTCACGAAGTCGAGCTTGGTGCCATAGATGTTGAAGTCGGTGCGGATATTGGCTTCGAGCTCCAGCCAATGCTCGTTGAGCGACTCGAAGCGATCGATGCGGCCCCATTTGTGGATGAAATGGCCCATCGCCCGGAACACGGCATCGTAATCTTCCATGTCCGCGATGCGGTAATATTCCGAAAGCGCGGCCTTCAGCTTGCCGTTCAGGGTCTCGTAAGGCGCGTCACCAATGCCGAGCACGGTGGCCCCGGCCTTTTTCAGCCGGTCGCAGAAATCGGCGCCGTTGGCCGGGAAATGCGGCGAGAAGAACACGAAATTCATGGGCAACCCCTCCCCGAGCTTCGCTTGACAGCCAAGCCTTCGGAACCAAGTCTGGCCCATTTACAAGGCGTGGGGAAGACATCTCCGCCCGCGACGAGACCAGGCCCGGTGCATTCGCCCTTGCGCACGCTTGCCTCCGGCGGGCCGCTCCTGTAAGAGAGCCGCCATGACCTCGCGCGTTCGCCCCGTCGCTTCTTCTCGCCCCGGCTTTGCCGGCGAGACGGCGCGCGCGCTCGCTTCGACCCTGCTTCTTCTCGGCCTTATCGGCGATCGCCGGGTTCGCTGAAGGAGCGCCCGGCGGTCGACACCCGCCGCCTCAGGCGCATGCTCCTTGGCAAAGTCATAATCAAGCGAATGAAATTCTGGTAGAGGCGACGCTCGCCACCAATCCGCCCAAGGCGAACATGCGAGCCGCCCGGAGAAGAGACGATGAACGCACGAGAAGAAATCCGCGCCGACGAGGCTGAAGCCGGCAAGCGCGCGGCCGGCCACATGCCGGATGCGGCCCGCAAGTACCAGTCTTACCCCACTGTCGGCCTGACCGACCGCACCTGGCCGAACAAGGTGATCGACAAGGCGCCGATCTGGTGCTCGGTCGACCTGCGCGACGGCAACCAGGCGCTGATTGACCCGATGGGTCATGAGCGCAAGGCGCGCATGTTCGCGCTGCTCCTCGACATGGGCTTCAAGGAAATCGAGATCGGCTTCCCCTCGGCCTCGCAGACCGATTTCGACTTCGCGCGCTGGTGCATCGAGGAAGGCGGCGTGCCGCGCGATGTATCGCTCCAGGTGCTGGTGCAGTGCCGGCCTGAGCTGATCACGCGGACCTTCGAGGCGCTCAAGGGCGCGCACCGCCCGATCGTGCATTTCTACAATTCGACCAGCGAATTGCAGCGCCGCGTCGTCTTCGAAAAGGACGTCGCCGGCATCAAGCGCATCGCCACCGACGCCGCCAGGATGATCACCGACATGGCGGCCAAGGCCGGCGGCGGCTACCGCTTCGAATATTCGCCGGAAAGCTTCACCGGCACCGAGCTCGAGGTCGCGCTGGAGATCTGCAACGCCGTCACCGAGATCGTGAAGCCGACGGCCGACAACAAGCTGATCATCAACCTGCCCTCGACGGTCGAGATGTCGACGCCCAACGTCTATGCCGACCGCATCGAATGGATGTGCCGCAATCTCGACAACCGCGAGAACCTGATCATCTCGCTGCATCCGCACAACGACCGCGGCACAGGCGTCGCCACCACCGAGCTTGGCCTGATGGCCGGGGCCGACCGCGTCGAAGGCACGCTGTTCGGCAATGGCGAGCGCACCGGCAATGTCGATATCGTGACGCTGGCGCTCAACATGTTCACCCAGGGCGTCGATCCGGAGCTCGACTGCTCCGACATCAACCGGATGAAGGATGTCTACGAATATTCGAACCAGCTGAAGATCCCGGAGCGCCATCCTTATGTCGGCGAACTGGTCTACACGGCTTTCTCGGGCTCGCATCAGGACGCCATCAACAAGGGCATGAAGGCGTTGAAGAAGGCCAACACTCCGATCTGGGAAGTGCCTTATCTGCCGATCGATCCGGCCGATGTCGGCCGCACCTATGAGGCGATCATCCGCATCAACTCGCAGTCCGGCAAGGGCGGCATCGCCTATGTGCTGCAGGCGGATTACGGCCTCAATCTGCCGCGCAATCTGCAGATCGAGTTCAGCCAGGCGATCCAGGCGATCACCGATGCGGAAGGCAAGGAAGTGCCGGCCAAGCGCATCCACGAACGCTTCCTCGAAACCTATATCGACCAGCCCGGCGCGCGGCTGAAGTTCCTCGACCACCGCACCTTCCCCGATACCGAGGTGAAGGGCCGGCGCATCGTGGAGGCGGATATAATCGACAATGGCAAGGAAGTGACGATCACCGGCTCGGGCACCGGCCCGATCGACGGCTTCGTCGATGCGCTCTCGCGCCATGTCGGCGTCGACATGTCGGTGCTCGACTATTCCGAGCATTCCTTGCAGCGCGGCTCCAACGCCTCGGCCATCTCCTATGTCGAGATGGAATATCCAGGCGGCAAGCTGTTCGGCGCCGGCATCAACACCAACATCGTCGCCGCCTCGCTGGAGGCCGTCGTTTCGGCCGCCAACCGCATCATCGGTGGGAAGGCCGACTGACCAGCCAAGCTCCCGAACACGGCGCGTCCGCAAGGCGCGCCGTGTTGCAAGCAGACGCAACTTCCTTGTCGTTCGTTAACCGGCGGGGGAATTTCCGGTGGCTTACGCGATCACATAACAGAAGCATCCTTGTGCGCCGGCGCGAGCGCTATATTATCGCGCCCTAACCTGTGCCGAATTCGGAAGGATCGACACTTGGAGCATGCCCCGCCTGCCGCCCCCGCAGTGCGCGAGACATTGGAGCGACTGCTTGCAAGCGAGACGTTCGGACGATCCGAGCGTGCCCGCAGGCTTTTACGCTACCTAGTAGAGCGCGAGCAGGCTGGCGAGGCGGACAGGTTGAAGGGCGTTTCCATCGCCATGGACGTCTTCGGCAAGGACGGCGATTTCGACGCCTCCACCGACGCCGTGGTCAGGGTTCAGGCCGGTCGCCTACGCGAGCTCCTGGATCAGTACTTCGCCAATGAAGGCATCGCCGAGCCGGTGCGCATTGCGATCCCGCGCGGCGGCTATGTCCCCTCCTATGAGCTGAACGCAATTCGCCTGCCCGGCGACGCAAAATCCGCCACCGGCAACATCGCGCGCCAACCCCAGGCATCGGCCGAAGCCGCCCCGGCCGCAGCCGACTATCTCGACAGCCCGACATCGGACGAGCCCGTGCCGCTCACGGCGCCGGCCGCGCCTGCACAATCACTGACGCGGCAACTGCGATTCTTCTGGGCTGCCATGGTTCTGGTCATCGCCATGCTCGGCGTGCTCATCCTTCGCCAGGGCGATGCCTTCCTCGGCGGCGGCGACACGACGGCAACGACCGAAACGGCCGGCGCTACCGGAACCGCCGCCCAGCCGGTATTCGCCTCTTTGCCGCTCATCTACATTGCCATGAACGCCGATGGAGTAGAGGCAGCCCGCGTCGCATCGTCGTTGCGCGCCGGTCTTGCCGGTTTCGACACCATCGACTTCATCGGACGCGCTCCGGATTCGACGCGCGATCAATCGGCCGACCCGATTAGTTTCGTCTTTCATATTGTTCCCGGGCCCGCCGTCGGCGACGTCACGGTCGAGCTGCAGAGCGTCGCGACCGGTCGGGTTCTGCTGTCGCGCAACCTGACATCGGCCGAAACCGCGCCGGGCGTGGTTGAAAGCAACATCGCCAGCCTTCTGACATCGACCATTCCCGCTTCCGGCGCGATCTACAGCTACATCGACCAGAGCGACATCAGGACCAGCCAGATCGGGTGCCTGGTGCTCGACGACCGCTACTTTCTCGACATGAACGCCCAGTCGCACGAGGTTGCGTATCGCTGCCTGGAGAAGCTTGCCGCCGAAGGCACCAAATCGTCGCTCGTCTATGCGGAACTGGCCGCGCTTCATGGGGAGGCCGTCACCGCCCGCTATCCCTATCCGCCCGATGCGACGCTCGAAAAGGCCATGTCGCTTGCGCACCGCGCCGTTCAGATGGGCCCCATGAACCCGCACGCGCATCGTGCCCTCGGCTACCTCAACTCGCGCCTCGGCAACGCGGACGAAGCGATCCGCTTGACGCGCAAGGCCTACGAACTCAACCCATATGATCTCGGTATGGCCGCCGCCTATGGCTACGGGCTGATCTTCGCCGGCAAGTATGATGAGGGAACGCCGATCCTGGGCCGCGCGGTCGAGGCCTTCAGCGGCCATCCGACCTGGTGGGATTATGGCCTGTTCGTCGGCGCCTTCATGCAGGGCGATATGAAGAAGGCCGCCATCGCCAGCGAGTCGCTGCGCACGACGGCATCCAAGTCGCATTATCTGGCCGCGCGCCTGATCGGCGCCAGGCTTTCGGGCCGCGACAAGCTGGCGGGCGAGCTTGCCAACGAGCTCATCGCCGAATTCCCGAAATTCGCCGCCGACCCGCGCGCGACGTTCGTCGACCGCAAATATCCCGCGGATCTCACCGATCGGCTGGTGCAATCCTTGCGTGCCGCCGGGATCGGTAATCCGAGCTAGAGCAATTTCAGGAAAAGTGTGGGCGGTTGGGTTCGGCGGCCACGCTGTGCCTTCGCGTTGGGATCGAGTAGGACATAGGCACACCTTACGCCCGTGCTTGGGCCACCTGATCACCGCAGGCGGAAGTATCACGCTGTGATCCGACACCTATTAGGACGCGCTTGCGCGTCGAGCGCCTGGCGGACCGCTTCGGTCGCGAAAATTTTACTGGCCACGGGTCTGGATCGGGAGCAATTCAGCCACAATTTCTGATTGCTGCCTGCTCACCGCTCCTTTTTCATGCTTCCACTCCCTTATGCCGTCGAGGCCGGCGCTGGTCCGAAGACGATCGTCTTTCTGCATGGCTTTGGAGCCTGCCGTGAGATCTGGCGGGACGTCATGGCTCCGCTGGCGGCCGAGGCGAGAATATTGGCCTACGATCTGCCGGGCCATGGTCATTCGCTGCAATGCGAAGGCACGGGCGGCGCAAAGACGGCAGCGCGGGCTGTTCTCGCCGATCTTGCCGCTCGCCAGCTGAGCAAGGTCCATCTCGTCGGTCATTCCATGGGCGGCGCGATCGCGACATTGATGGCGCTTGCCGATCCTGGCCGGGTGGCTTCGCTCACGCTGTTGGCGCCCGGCGGCTTCGGCCCGGAGATCAACGCAGCCCTGCTGCGCCGCTATGCGGCAGCTTCCGGCAGAAAGCAGACCCGCGCCAGCCTTGCGGCCATGTCGGCTCCGCGCAGCGTGCCGCCTGACCACGTGGTGGACGCGCTCTGCCTCATGCGCGAACAGCCCGGCCAGTTGCAGACCTTGATCGATATGGCGGCCGCGATGACCAGGGATGGGCGGCAAGGGGTCATCCCTCGAGCGCAGCTCGATGCGCTCGACATGCCGGTGATGGTTGTTTGGGGAGCGGAGGATCCGCTCCTGCCTGTCGAGCAAGCCGAGGCCCTGCCGTCCCATTTCCATCTGCACCATGTCCTTGACGCGGGTCACATGCTGGTCGAGGAGGCTCCGGACCTGGTTGCCGAGATCGTGCGTCGCAACACGCGACGGCGGGCCAGGCGACAACGACCGGTATACGGGGCGGCAGCAAGCTGACCGGCGCTATCATTCAGTGCATTTTGCCGGCGATTGTGTTAACTCGCTGTTAACCAACAGCGAGACAGCCGCCATGAAGGATGCAGGCGACATAATCACCCCCATCGAGCCATCGCGAAAGCTTTCGGATGCCATACGCGACGTCAAGAACGCCTTCGCCGACCGCGATGACGTGGTTGTCGACATGCGCGAGGCGCACCGCATGCGGCTGGATCTGCTGGCAGCCGAGCTTGCCCCCGTCTTTGCCGATGTCCCGGCCGACATGGACAGCTTCGACTTCGCCGTCTCGTCGGGCCTGCAGCCGCGGCTATGGATCGATGCGGTGAGCCACGTCGCCATGGGACGCGACCGCCGAACCTACCGCTTCCTCAAGGACACGCGCGTCGGCCGCGTGGTGCTGGCTGAATCGACCGAGATGAAAGCCGTCGCCGACGCTGTCACGCGCTACGTGGCCGAACGTGTCGTCGAGCGGCAGCACATGATGGAGGGCGGCATGGAAAGCGCCGTTCCCGGCCTGCATCGTCACGTGGTCCAGGAAGCGGAGCCGCCCATCCGATCCGAAACCGGCCGCAATGGCTGGACGACCTTCTTCGCCGGCCTCGGCCTGATCGCCGCCGGCGCCCTTGTCGGCCTGGCGGTTTCGCTGGTCTTGTTCTGGGACCGCATCATGCAGATGAAGATCAGCTTCTGACGAGCTGGCGCCCGTCTGCCGGCACGTCGAGGTCCATGGTCTGGAGGTCCGACGGCGGCATGGCCGGTCCGGTCAGGCCGCGCCGGGTCAGGCGCAGGCGCCAGTTGCCCCTTTCGCCACCGATTTCGAACATGTTGTACTGCGCCGCGGGATGTTTGCCACCCGGCGCCTGGCCGGCGGCGGCGACCCCCACCACCGGCACCTTGGCGCCGCGTGGGCCGATGGTGAACAAGGACGGCAGGTGCGAGTGGCCGTGCAGGACGAGTTCCGCGCCATGCCGGCGGACGACCTTGTGGAACCGGGCAATGCCGAACAGCCGCTTGTGCTGCGGGACTGCGCCGCGCACCGGCGGGTGGTGGATCATGATGATCCGGAAGAGTCCCTGTTTCGCGGTATCATCAAGCACCTTGCCGAGCCGTTCGGCCTGCCCTTCCATGAAGAAGCCGTTGGCCATGAAGGGCGCGGTGGCGCGCGCCGTGGTGACGCCGATCAGTGCGACATTGTCGCGCACGCGCAGATAAGGAAAGGAATTGCGGTCGACCGGACTGTTGACGCCGTCGCCCGTCATCCAGGGAGCCCAGGCCCGGCAGACCTTGTCGAAGGCGCCCGGCACATAGGCATCGTGATTGCCGGGGACCACGGAAACGTCGTGCGGCGATCCGAGCGTCTCCAGCCAGTGCTTGGCCATCTCGATCTCGCCGTCGAGCGCCAGGTTGACGAGGTCTCCGGTGACGGCGAGATGGTCCGGCGCGTTCGCCTTGATGTCGGCGACGATTGTGTCGATGACGGCATCATGCATATGGCGGCGTCGGTTGCGCTGCCAGTTGACATAGCCCAGCACGCGCTTGGACGCGAGGTCGCGATAGGTTACATCGGGCAGCGGTCCCAGATGAGCATCGGAAATATGCGCGAGCCTGAACATGACCCCTTCTTAAGCGACGCCGGCGAGGCTTTCCACTCACCCTTTGCTGTTCGCCCAAGCAGGCTTCGCAAAGGCGTCCCACGGTTTTCCGGCCAGACCCTGCGAAAAATGAAGAAGACCCAGCAGATGTTCGTGGGGCAACCCACAAACATCTGCTGGGGGATCGGTCGATGAACGACCGGCCAGATATTGAGGAGGCCTTCCGCCAGACCGGCTGGCCGGGGCTGCGGGCCAGATTCTTCCATTTTTACTTTCTGTTGCGCCGCCCGATGACGCTCGGCGTGCGCGGCCTGGTCTACGAACGTGCCTCCAACGCCGTCTTCCTGATCCGCCACACCTATGTTCCCGGCTGGCAGTTGCCCGGCGGCGGCGTCGAGTCCGGCGAGACGCTCGAGGAAGCGTTGACGCGCGAGCTGGCCGAGGAAGGCAACATCGCGCTGCTCGCGCCGCCGGTGCTGAGGTCGATGCATTTCAACCGGCGCTCCAGCAAGCGCGACCATGTCGGCCTTTATCTAATCGAAGCGTTCAGCCAGACCGCGCCGAAACTGCCCGACCATGAGATCGCCGAGGCCGGCTTCTTCCCGCTCGACCGCTTGCCGGAGGGCACGACCCCGGCGACGCTCCGAAGGATGGCCGAGATATTTGGCGGGGAGCGCATCTCACCCTACTGGTAATCACGCCGCTTTCCTGAACCTGCCCCGGTCATGCGCGACCGCATAATCGAGCTCTGGTCCCACCGGGACAACTCCCGTCGGATTGATCGACCTGTGGCTGCCGTAATAATGCGACTTGATGTGGTGAAGGTTGACCGTGCCCGACACGCCGGGCACCTGATAGAGATCGCGCAGATAGTTCGTCAGGTTCGGGTAGTCGGCGATGCGGCGCAGGTTGCATTTGAAGTGGCCGACATAGACCGGATCGAAACGAACCAGCGTCGTGAACAGCCGCCAATCGGCCTCGGTGATGTGTTCGCCGGCCAGATAGCGCTGTCGCGACAGCCTCTCCTCGATCGTGTCGAGCGCTTGGAACAATTCGCCGAAAGCTTCCTCATAGGCTTCCTGCGTGGTGGCGAAGCCGGCGCGATAAACGCCGTTGTTGATTGCCGGGTAGACCTGCGCATTGATCCTGTCGATCTCCGCGCGCAGCGCCGCAGGATAGAAGTCGAGACCCGCATCGCCCCATTCGTCGAAGGCGGTGTTGAGCATCCGGATGATTTCGGAGGACTCGTTGTTGACGATCGTCTGTTGCTGCTTGTCCCACAGCACCGGTACCGTCACGCGGCCGGAATAGGCCGGATCGGCCCTGGTGTAGATCTGGTGCAGGAAATCGAGGCCGTAGAGCGTGTCGCCCGTGGCGCCGTCCTCGGCTTTGAAGGTCCAGCCGTTTTCGCCCATGAAGTGGTGCACCACCGACACCGAGATGATGCCGTCGAGCTTCTTCAGGGCACGGAAGATCAAGGTGCGATGCGCCCAAGGGCAGGCGAGCGAGACATAGAGATGATAGCGGCCGGGCTCCGCCTTGAAGCCCCGCCTGCGGCCCTGCGCCGGACTGCCGTCACGCGTGATCCAGTCGCGCCATTGCGACTCTCTGCGTATGAACCGTCCGCCGCTGTCGGTCTCGAACGGGCGGTCCTGCCATTTGCCTTCGATCAGCAATCCCATGCGGAAATCTCCCTGCGGTTCGCAACAATCTAGGCCGATAACCGAGTTGGCGAAGCCCTTCGACGCTGAACGGTTCGTCAAATGACGAACCAGTTCTTCGAATGACACAAAGAAAGACAAAAAGCGCCGATTGCAGCGGCACAAAATTGGTGCTAGCGGAGGCGCCCATGTTCGACTTTGCCTCGATCCGGTTCGACCGACGACGAAAGGGCGCCCGCGCTTAACAAAGCGCTGACTGGCGAACGCTGCCGCTTGCAGCAAACCTTCCTCGCATACCGGAACGCAAAGACCATGAGCCTTGCCGACGTGAAATACTTGCCGGAAACCCCGGCCCATGATGCTGAAATCGAAGCCATCAACGACGAGGCCTTCGGCCCGGGCCGCTTCGTGCTTGCCGCCTACAAGATCCGCGAGTCGGGCGGGCATGACCGCTTGATGTCCTATGTCGCCGTCAAGGACGACGCGGTCATCGCGTCGGTGCGCATGACGCGCGTGGCCGCGGGCGCGGGACGCGCCATGATGCTCGGCCCGCTTGCGGTGCGCCCCGCCTTCAAGAATCTTGGCATCGGCCGCAAGCTGGTCGCGATCGCGCTGGAAGCGGCCAGGAAGGCCGGCGCGCCTGCCGTCATCCTGGTCGGCGACGAGCCGTATTATGGGCCGCTCGGCTTCAAGCGCTTCCCGCGCGGGCAGATCGCCATGCCGCGCCCGGTCGATCTCGACCGGCTGCTGCATCACGAGATCAAGCCGGGCGCCGTCGCCCGCTTTGCCGGTGAGGTTTGCCACGCCAACATGGCAAGGGTCGCGGAGTTTGCCCCGGCCCTGGCCCGTCCGGCAGCAAGCGCGTCGCTTTCGATCGAGCCGGCCATTGCGGTTGCGCCTCCCCTGCGCGCCTCGTAGCATAATCCGGAATCCTGGGAGGCTTGCATGAACCCGAACGGCCAGATCGCGATCGTCACCGGCGGAGGATCCGGGCTGGGAGAGGCGACGGCGCGCGCGCTTGCCGACAAGGGCGCCCGCGTCGCCATCCTCGATGTCGGCATCGAGCGCGCGGCGAAGGTCGCGGCCGACATCGGCGGCATTGCCGTCCAATGCGACGTCTCTAGCGGCGACAGCGCTACGGCCGCGATCGCCGAGGCGGCTGGAAAGCTCGGTGAACCGCGCATCCTGGTCAATTGCGCCGGCATCGCCATCGGCGTGAAGACGATCAGCAAGGACGGACCGCATCCGCTCGACCAGTACCGCAAGGTTATCGAGATCAACCTGATCGGCACGTTCAACATGATCCGCCTCGTTGCCGATCGGGCGGCGAAGCTCGATCCGCTTGCCGGGGGCGAGCGCGGCGTCATCGTCAACACCGCCTCCGTTGCCGCCTATGACGGCCAGATCGGGCAAGCCGCCTATTCCGCTTCCAAGAGCGGCGTCGTCGGCATGACGCTGCCGGTCGCGCGCGATCTGGCGCGCTCCGGCATTCGCGTCTGCACCATCGCGCCCGGCATCTTCAAGACGCCGATGATGGCCGGCATGCCGCAGGACGTGCAGGATTCACTCGGCGCCGCCGTGCCCTTCCCGCCGCGGCTGGGCGAGCCGGCGGAATATGCCGCTCTTGCCCTCCACATCATCGAGAACCAGATGCTGAACGGCGAGACCATCCGCCTCGATGGCGCAATCCGCATGGCGCCGAAATAGCGGGATGACCGGATCGCCGACAGGTGCCGGTGTTTCCACCGAAAGGACAGGCCCGCTTGCCGGTCTGAAAGTCATCGAGATGGCCGGGCTCGGCCCGGTGCCGCTTGCCGCCATGATGCTAGCCGAGATGGGCGCCGACGTGCTGCGCATCGAACGCGCCGATGCCGGCCAGCCGCTTCTGAACCTGCCGGAAGAATACGACCTCGACCGCCACGGCCGTTCCATCCTCAAGCTCGATCTCAAGCGTCCGGCGGGCACGGAGCTGTTGCTTCGGCTCGCGGCATGGGCCGACTTGCTTGTCGAAGGATTCCGCCCCGGTGTGATGGAGCGTCTCGGCCTAGGGCCCGATATCCTGCTCCAACACAATCCGGCGCTGATCTATGGCCGCCTGACCGGTTTCGGCCAGGACGGGCCACTGTCCGGGCGAGCCGGGCACGACATCACCTATCTCGCTTATGCGGGCCTGCTGCACGCGATCGGCAGGAAGGACACGCCGCCGGTGCCGCCGCTCAATCTCGTCGCGGATCAAGGCGGCGGCGCGATGATGCTGATCGCCGGCGCGCTCGCCGCCCTTTTCCAGCGTTCGCTGACCGGAAAGGGTCAGGTGGTCGACGCTTCGATGATCGAGGGGGCCTCAATGCTCGCCGCGCCGATCCACGCTTACATGGCGGCGGGCCTGTGGAGCGACAGGCGCGGCGAGAACCTGCTCGATTCCGGCGCACCGTTTTACGACACCTATGAGACGGCGGACGCAAGGCACATTGCCGTCGGCTGCCTCGAACCGCGTTTCTTCGGCGAATTCGCCAAGCTGCTGCCGCTCGCCGCGCATTTTGTCGGCAGCCAATATGACAAATCGTCGTGGCCCACGATGCGCGCCGCCATTGCCGAGCGGGTCAGGGAGAAAACGCGTGACGAGTGGGCCGAGCTTTTCGCTACGTCCGATGCGTGTGTCGCGCCCGTGCTGTCGCTGATCGAAGCCAGGAACCACCCGCACAATCGCGCCAGGCAAAGCTTTGTGACGTCTGGCGGGTTCGAGCGCCCCGCGCCGGCCCCGCGTTTCTCGCAGGACCCGGCAGCGGCTGCGGCAGCACCGGCCGCCGCCGATCGCGAGAGCGCAAGCATATTGACCCGTCTTGGCTTGAGCCAGGAGGAAATCGCGGCCCTTGCAAAGGCGGGTGTACTCGGCCGATAACCGGAGAATAGAAATCAACTTATCTCAGGTGAGCTTGTGACCGAACGGAAAAAAGATGTCATTCGCGAGACCGACGCCGAAGCGATCAGGCTGGCGAAAACCCTGATCCGGTCGGCGCGTTTCGGTGCGCTCGCGGTTATCGAGCCCGGCACCGGCTCGCCGCTGGCGAGCCGGGTCGGCGTCGCCACCGACATCGACGGCGCGCCGCTGATCCTGGTCTCGATGCTGTCCGCGCACACCGGTGCGCTTGTCGCCGATCCGCGCTGCTCGCTGCTGCTTGGCGAACCCGGAAAGGGCGATCCACTGGCGCATCCGCGCATCAGCCTGGCCTGCCGGGCCGTGCGGCTGGAGCGGGGATCGGCCGACCAGATCCGAGCCGAACGCCGCTACCTCAATCGCAATCCGAAGGCCAAGCTTTATGCCGGGCTCGGCGATTTCTCGTTCTTCCGGCTCGAGCCTGGCCGCGCCAGCCTGAATGGCGGCTTCGGCAAGGCCTATCTTCTCGAGCGCGATGATTTCATCACCGGCAGCGCCCTTGCGGAGGAACTGGCCGGCAGCGAGCAGGCGGCACTCGATCACATGAATGCCGATCATCGCGACGCGATTGCCCTTTATGCTCGTCACTTCGGCGGCGCCGCGGGCGACGGCTGGATGGCTACCGGCTTCGATGCCGACGGCATGGATCTCGCCGCCCCGGACGCAACCTGCAGGATCTTCTTTCCCCAGCCTTTGCAAGCCGCGCGCGAATTGCGTTCGGTGCTCGTCGAGATGGCGAAGACGGGACGCGCGGCAGAGCAAGAGCGATAGTTGATCGCGCGCCAGCGAAAGCAACGCTTGAGATTTAAACGAAATGATCTACCTTTGTTGTGGCGCTGATTCAGCGCCTATCGACATCTGAACATTGTGGAATCAGGCGCCATTGCCCCCTGGCGCCAGGATGAGCCAGGACCCTTGGGGGATCTATGATCTCAAACAAACTAATGGCCAATGCGGAATCGGCCGCCGCCTTTCTCACTCTCATGGGTAACGAAAAGCGTTTGCTGATCGTGGCCCATCTGATCGACGACGAAATGTCGGTCGGCGCCATCGCCGAAAAGGTGCAACTCAGCCAGTCCGCGCTGTCGCAGCATCTCGCCAAGCTGAGGGCGCTCGATCTCGTCGAGACCCGGCGCGACCGCCAGATGATCTACTATTCCTGCAAATCCGAAGCGGTGCGCGAATTGCTGCGTATGCTGGAAGGCATTTTCGGCGACGGCGATCTTTCGCAGATGGCCTATCGGTTGCGTCGCGCCGGGGCTTGACCCGCAGCGCCAGTGGCTCATTACCTCGCTGACCATCCTCGACGAGGCCTGTATGAACATCATCCCGATCGACGATCCTGGAGATCCGCGCGTCGCCGCCTATCTCCACATTCGCGAGCGCGACCTGGTCGGTAGGCAGGGCCGCTTCGTCGCCGAAGGCAAGGTGGTGCTGGACCTCTTGCTGTCGACAGGGCGCTTCACTGCCGAGTCGGCTCTTATCCTCGAAAACCGGCTGGCGGGCCTGCAGGCGATCCTGCACAAGGCGCCTTCGGATTTCCCGGTCTATGTCGCGGCCGGCGAGGTCATGGACCGGATCGCCGGCTTCCACATGCATCGCGGCGTCCTGGCGATCGGCATGCGCGGCGATGCGGCGCCCGCCGAACTTCTGGTGCAAGACTTGCCTCGGCAAGCCTTGGCCGTCGTCCTGGTCGGCATCTCCAATCACGACAATATGGGGGCGATCTTCCGCAATGCCGCAGCCTTCGGCGCGGACGCGGTGCTGCTGGACCGGACCTGCTGCGATCCGCTTTACCGCAAGGCGATCCGCGTTTCCGTCGGCGCGGCGCTGAAGGTTCCCTTCGCGTCCTTCAACGATACCGCAGCCTTCACCGCGACGCTCGACCGGCTTGGCTTCAGCCAATTCGCGCTCTCGCCGAGCGGATCAACCGACATCCGCGATGCGGAGCGGCCATCGAGGCTGGCGCTCTATCTCGGCACTGAAGGCGAAGGCCTGCCACAAGAGCTGCTTGCCAGACTGCACACGGTAAGGATCGCCATGGCGGAAGACTTCGACAGCCTGAACGTCGCGGCAGCTTCGGCCATCGCCTTACATCACTTTTCAAACCGGTAGCAGTCCGCGGAACGATCCGAGGGCGCCCCGCGATCGTCTCTTCAGTTGGACGAGCCGGACTTCTGCAACGCCCTCACGCGGTCGGCAAGGCTGATGCCGCGCCCATTCTGCTGCCCGTCACTCGCCAGGGCCTTGGCGATAGGGGAATCCGGCCCTTCGAGCTTCATCGTCAGATTGACGACCTCAGCCGCCAGCTCGTTCATCTGTTCGCGAAGGCCGGCGCCGGAGCGTGCGTCGCCCGCCGATTCCGGCACTGCCGTCCCCGAGTCGGCGAGATCGCTTTTCAGCCGCTTGTTCTCACGCGCCAGCGCCGTCAGCCTTGCCTCCAGCCGTTCCCGGTCGGCCTCGAGCTTGGCGATCGCCTTGTCGACATCGTCGCTTTTCGCATCCGGCCCGGCGGTCAGCCGCGCGACGCCGTTTGCCACGGCGATCTCCTTCGAACGTTCGCGCATTCGAGCAAGGTCCTTCTCGCGCCGGTCGAGCTTCTCCTCACGGTCGGCGAGCGTGGCGAGCAGTCGCTCCACCTTCTTCTCGAGCTCGGCCGTTTTCTTCTTCTCGGCCTTCAACGCTTCGCGCGCAGCCTTGCTTTCCGATGCGATTTCCTGGCTGTGGCGGTCCGCCTCCTTGCGCTGGCTCTTGAGCAACGCGATGTCGCTGGCGAGCTTTTCCAGCTCGGATTCGCGGGCAACCAGCTCGATCTGGCGGTTCGAGGACGAGAAACTGGCGTCATCATACATCTGCTCGAGCTTCTGCAGCTCCAGCGCGCGCTTCTCCAACGCCCGCTCGGCCTGCGCAAGCTTTTCCGACAGGCGGTGCAAATCTTCCTCGCGCTGCTTGAGCTCCGCATTTTTGGCCTGCAAATCGGAGAGCGCCTGGTCCTTGTCCTTCTTTTCGACCGCGAGCCCCTTCAGAGCCTCGTGCCCGCGAGCGATCTCCACCAGTTGCTCGGCCACCTTCTCCTGCAGGTTCTTGACGGTTATCTCCAGCCGGCGCGTCGTCATTGCATATTCCGCCCGGACCCGGTCCTTGTCCGCCTGGATCTCGGCTTGCGTCAGCGGCAGCGACGCCTCCAGGCGTCTGCGCGTCAGCACGACGGCCCGCCGCCAGACCGCCGGCGCGATCAGCGACACCAGGAAAACGGCGCTCAGGAAACCGAGTGCGAAGAACAGAACCGACTGGACCAAGGCGAGCTATCCACTTTGCGGAGCGGCAATCGCTGGATTGTGCCACCTTGGCATGGCGGAAATTCAACGCCGCGGCAAGAGCTTGCCGCGGCGTGATCCGCACGGTCCGAGCGATTGTAACGGGCAGAACCCGATCAGAACGGGTTCCAGGTCGGCCTTTCGGTGAGCTTCAGATAGCCGAGATTGACCCCGAGGCGGGCGCCGACGCCGGTGCGGATCGGCACCAGCAGCACCCGATTGCTCTGCAGCACGTTGAAGCCGACGCCCGCAATGACATAGGCGGAGCCCGCAACGCCGCCGAAGCGGTTGTAGAGGCTGCTGATGTCGTCGAGGTTGTAAACCAGCATCATCACCCGGGAGCCCTCGCCGCCGAAATCCCAGCCGAGCGACGGCCCTTGCCAGAATACCTTATGGTCGCCGGCGTTCTTGGTGTAGAGCGTCCCCTCGCCATAGGTCAGGCCGCCGATGAGGGCCCCTGATCCCTCCTCGCCCAGCAGGTAGCCGTTCGGCAGGCCGTAGGACGCGAATATCTTCTCGACGACCGTGGCCAAGCCACCGGATGTCTCGCCGAAGAATTTATGACCGGAATCGATGATTTCCTGAGCGGTGTACTGTTGAGCCCGCGATGCCGCGGTCGAAAGGACCAAAGCCCCCAGGAGTGTGATGGTCATGGTGAGGACACGGACGAATGTCCGGTCGTAGTATCGGGAAAACATGCTTCCAATCTCCGTCAGGGAGCACTTTCGCCGACGCCTCGCACCCTTGCGGCTCTTGGCGGCCGTTCAGGGTGGCTATCACGGGCAAACTATGCCGTAATCCTTTTTCAACCATTAAGCTCCGACACGAAGATGGCGGTTCGAAGGCTGAGCTTTGGCCCCGACCACCGGTTTTCCCCCCGTGAACGCACCATTTTCAGGCTCAGCAATTTGGATTTGTTGCTGCGCGCTCAGGCGCTGTGTATTCAGAAAGCCTTGGAAAGGCGCGTGATTCGTGTAGGCGGGCGCGAAAACGGTCGCTCGGCCATGAACAAGTGACTTGAAGCAGGGATTTCACCGATGGCCGAGCTCTTCACTCTTTCCGCGCCCGATCTCGCGGCGCTGCTTTGCAGCCGCGTCTGCCACGACATCATTTCGCCGGTCGGCGCGATCAACAATGGCCTGGAGCTGCTCGACGAAGGCGGCGCCGACGAAGACGCCATGAAGCTCATTCGCCAGAGCGCCAAAAACGCCTCGGCGCGGCTGCAGTTTGCCCGCATCGCCTTCGGCGCCGCAGGTTCCGCCGGCATGATGATCGACACCGGTGATGCCGAGGCCGTGGCCATCGCCTTCTTGAAGAACGAAAAACCGGAACTTGTGTGGAACGGCTCGCGCGCGCTGCTGCCCAAGAACAAGGTCAAGCTGCTGCTCAACCTCATTCTTGTCGCCCATGCGGCGATCCCCCGCGGCGGCAAGCTGGTGATCACGCTGGAAAATCTCGAAACCGAACCGCGCTTTTCGCTGTCGGCCAGTGGACCGATGCTGCGCGTGCCGCCGAAATTCCTCGAACTGCATTCCGGGCATAAGCCGGAGGAGCCGATCGACGCCCACTCGGTCCAGCCTTACTACACGCTGCTCCTGGCGCGCGAGGCCAACATGACGATCTCGATCCACGCGACCCCCGAAGAAATCGTGCTGACCGCTGCCTAAGAAACTACAAGTATCTTCTATTGCTAATATTTGGATTGGCAGCGCAGATCGAGCAATGCCGGCCGCGATCCATGTAACAGCGTCGTGGCCAAAAACCGCGCCACGCCCTGTTTGGAAAAACTTTACCTAACGGCTTTTCAGCTTCTTTACCAGATTGGCCTATGGTGCTCACCGGTTACCCGGAGGCTGCCGGTTCGGCAGATGGCAAAGAGGATCCGGACATGAAGCGCTGCCTTTTCGTCGATGATTCGAGCGTCATCAGGAAGGTCGCAAAACGTATTCTTGGCGGCTCGGACATCATCGTCGTCGAGGCGTCGACCGGGGTCGAGGCTACCGAAATCTGCGCCGACGGCATGCCGGACGTCATTGTCATCGACGGCGGGCTGACCGACGTCCAGGCGGTGGACCTTATTCGCCGCATCCGCGCTATGGAAGCTCCCATCAAGCCCCAGATCCTGGTCTCGCTGGTCGAGGTCGATGTGGCCGCGATCATGCGCGCCAAGCGCGCCGGCGCTCAAGGTTATCTCCTGAAGCCCTTCAACCGCGCGCAACTGCTCGAAAGCTTCCGCTTCCTGAAGATCGCCGCCTGATTCGCAGGGAGCGGGCCAACAAAAAACCCGGCTGAGCCGGGATTTTTGCTTGAAACCGTTTGGATCGCTTACGCGCTGACGCGGATATCTTCCGGTTCGCGCAGCACATAGCCGCGGCCCCACACCGTCTCAATGTAGTTCTGGCCGCCGGATGCCGCGTCGAGCTTCTTGCGCAGCTTGCAGATGAAGACGTCGATGATCTTCAGCTCCGGCTCGTCCATGCCGCCGTAAAGATGGTTGAGGAACATTTCCTTGGTGAGCGTGGTGCCCTTGCGCAGCGAGAGCAGCTCCAGCATCTGATATTCCTTGCCGGTCAGGTGCACGCGCTGACCGCCGACCTCGACCGTCTTGGCGTCGAGATTGACCACCAGGTCGCCCGTGGTGATGACCGACTGGGCGTGGCCCTTGGAGCGGCGCACGATGGCGTGGATGCGCGCCACCAGTTCGTCCTTGTGGAACGGCTTGGTCATATAATCGTCGGCGCCGAAGCCGAGGCCGCGCACCTTGTCCTCGATACCGGCCATGCCGGACAGGATCAGGATCGGCGTCTTGACCTTGGAGAGGCGCAGCGTGCGCAGGACTTCGTATCCCGACATGTCGGGAAGATTGAGATCCAGAAGGATGATGTCGTAATCGTAGAGCTTGCCGAGGTCGACACCTTCTTCGCCGAGATCGGTCGTATAGACGTTGAAGCTCTCCGATTTCAGCATCAATTCGATGCTCTGTGCGGTTGCACTGTCATCTTCAATCAGCAGAACACGCATTTCATTCCCCTTTTCTGCTGCCGGGCCGTGTCACGACCCGTCCGGGACCCGGAGCAGTGATTGCCTGAACAGAAGGTGCCACCGACTGGTTAACAAATCCTAATTTCGTGTCATCCACGATACCAGATTTTTTAACCCCTTTCTACACCCACTTGAATCTAATAACGAATCACAGACGCAAACCGCTAATGCACCACATCAAAAAGTCAGCCTAAGTGACTCCAGAGACTCGCTGGCCCGGGCTTCCGCCGAGAGCCGGAATTTTTACCCGGCCTTAAGTCCTCGCCCGTATGATTAACAATGCCCGTAAACGAATGGTTACCGCCGGCGAAAATCTTTAGGGCTTTGTTTCCTATAGCCCAGGGAAAGCCGGGGGAAACGGGCGGGGCTTGGATCGTTCCGGGCGGACTGGACGGTATTGCAGGTGTGCGTTTGCGGAGTATCGAATCATGAAGTCACGTGAAAACCTCGTTCGGCTGAAGCAATTTCAGGTGAATGAGAAGCGGCGGCAGCTCTTGCAGTTGGACATGATGATCGCCGAGTTCGAACGCATGGCCGTCGAGCTGGAAGCGCAGATCATCGCCGAGGAGAAAAAAGCCGGCATCACCGACATCAACCATTTCGCCTATCCGACCTTCGCCAAAGCGGCCCGCCTTCGCCGCGACAACCTCAGGAATTCACAAAGCGACCTCGCCCAGCAGCGAAGCACTGCCGAATCATTACTCGGCGAAGCTGAAGCGGAGCTTTCCAAAGCGGAGATGCTGGAATCGCGCGACACAAAGGTCCGCGACGCCGAAATAGGCGGCCGCAGCGCCATGATCGGCTGATCGCCGGCATATTGCAGTCATTGCGGCAGACATGTCGAGCCGGAGGCATGCCGCCGGCAGCTTCAGCACCGCCAGCCGGTCGAATCAGCCCTCGCCGCCTGCTTCAGGACACGGCCATCTCGTCATGATCAGCCGATGCCCGGGCTCGGGCTTCCTTGATTTCCGGCGCATGCTCTTCGGCCCATGAGCGTATCTGGCTGAGCAGCCCCGCCAGGTTCTGGCCAAGCTCCGTGAGTTCATACTCCACGCGCGGCGGAATGACGGGAAACACCTCGCGCCGCACAAGACCGTCGCGCTCCAGCACACGCAGCGTCTGGGTCAGCATCTTGGGCGTGATGCCTTCCATCTTGCGTGCCAGCTCGCCATTGCGCAGCCTGCCGCGCCGCAGTGCGCAGACGGTAAGATAGACCCACTTGCTGGCAAGCATCTCAAGCACGGTGTGCGACGGGCAGGTGCGCCGGAATGCGTCGTAACCGAGCGGTGAAATGTCCTCACTATCCATAAGGTACCTATATATCAAAAAGGTGCATACTCGACAATCAGCTATTAGTATCCAAAAGATAGCGGCACATCCACTTGAACAGGAGGCGTTCATGCGTGCCGTTATCCAAACTTCCGTCGGCGGACCGGAGGTCCTTTTCGTCGCAGAGCAGCCAGACCCCGCGCCCAAGCCCGGCGAGGTGCTCGTGCGCGTCAAGGCGGCGGGCATCAACCCGGTCGACGGCGCCGTGCGCAGCGGTTCCTACCCACTGCTCGGCGAGCCGCCCTTCATTCTCGGCTGGGATATTTCAGGAACCGTCGCCGCGCTCGGCGCCGGCGTGACCGTCTTCAAGGTCGGCGATGAGGTGTTCGGCATGCCGCGCTTTCCCAAGCAGGCTGGAGCCTATGCCGAGCTTGCCGCGGCGCCGGCGGACGAGTTGGCCGCGAAGGCTGCGGCCATCGACCACGCGCATGCCGCGGCCTTGCCGCTCGCTGGCTTGACGGCCTGGCAGGGCCTCATCCGCCACGGCCACCTTCAGGCGGGCCAACGCGCGCTGATCCATGCCGGTGCCGGTGGCGTCGGCCATCTGGCGGTGCAGATCGCCAAGGCGCGCGGCGCCTATGTCATCGCCACGGCCAGCCCGGGCAAAACCGATTTCGTCCGCGCGCTCGGCGCCGACGAGGTGATCGACTACACCAAGGATGATTTCACGGGGAAAGTCGGCAATGTCGATCTGGTTCTGGATCCGATCGGCGGCGACCATGCCGACCAATCGCTGGCAGTTCTGCGTGACGGCGGCGTTCTGGTCTCGCTGCTCAATGTTCACGATGCCACCAGGGCGAAGGCCGGCGCGCGCGGCATCCACGTCGAGCGCATGTCCGTGGTGCCCGACCGCGATGGCCTGGTCGAGCTTGCCAGGCTGGTGGATGCAAGCAAGCTCTCGCCCCATGTGGCGAAGACCTTCCCGCTCGACCAGGCGGGAGCAGCACATGCTTTTCTGGCCACGCGGCCGATCGGCAAGCTTGTGCTGACGGTCTGAGGTTTTACAAAAGCGAAAAGGGCGCGGAACATCGCGCCCTTTTCGTTAATGTCTATCCAGCCTAGTGCCGGTATTGCTGGATCCGCGTGGTGCGCAGCCCGGCAAGGCCGTATTCGTCGATCGATGCCTGCCAGGATAGAAATTCTTCGGTGGTGAGCTTGTAGCGCTGGCAGGCTTCCTCGAGGCTGAGCAGGCCGCCACGTACCGCTGCGACGACTTCCGCCTTGCGCCGGATAACCCAGCGCCGCGTGTTCGTCGGCGGCAGATCGGCGATGGTAAGAGGGCTGCCGTCGGGCCCAATAACATACTTGACTCTAGGTCTAACCAGATCGGTCATCGTACTCTCTACTAAAAACTCAAAGACCCAATCCCCGCCACAGTACCGCCACAGCTTTAAAAATTGCCTAAGCGAACCCTAATCACTAGGTAAGGATCGTGAACGCCCGGTTAGGATATCGTTTAGAATTTGAAACACCGGCCTCCAGGTCCTGAAATTGCCGGTAATTTCGTCCTGGGCCGCAAGCTGGCGCAGACGTGGCGCTTGACCTATATTCCGGCCATTGGCATTGAGCGCCGCACAGTGAAAGCACCATGAACAGCCTCGACCTCCCTCGCCGCCCAGAAGAAACCCGCGTCGTCGTCGCGATGTCGGGCGGTGTCGATTCGTCCGTGGTCGCGGGCATCCTGAAGCGCGAAGGCTATGACGTCGTCGGCGTGACGCTGCAGCTCTACGATCACGGCGCCGCCACCCATCGCGCCGGTTCGTGCTGCGCCGGCCAGGACATAGACGACGCCCGCCGCGTTTCCGAAACGCTCGGCATTCCGCATTATGTGCTCGACTATGAGGAGCGTTTCCGCAAGGCGGTCATCGATCCCTTCGCCGAGAGCTACGTCGCCGGCGAGACGCCGATCCCTTGCGTATCGTGTAATCAGACGGTCAAGTTCGCCGACCTCCTGGCCACCGCGCAGGATCTCGGCGCCGACGCCTTGGCCACCGGCCACTACATCCGCTCGCGCGCCAACGGCGCGCATCGGGCGCTCTACCGGCCGGTCGACGCCGACCGCGACCAGAGCTATTTCCTGTTCGCCACCACGCAGGCGCAGATCGATTATCTGCGGTTTCCCCTCGGCGGCCTGTCCAAGCCGCAGGTCCGCGCCATTGCCGAGGAGATGGGGCTGACCGTCGCCGCCAAGCAGGACAGCCAGGACATCTGTTTCGTGCCGCAGGGCAGATATTCCGACATCATCGCCAAGCTGAAGCCCGCGGCCGCCAACCCAGGCGACATCGTCCATATCGATGGCCGCGTGCTCGGCCGCCACGAAGGCATCTTGCGCTACACGATCGGCCAGCGCCGCGGCATCGGCATCGCCTCCGGCGAGCCGCTCTATGTCGTCCATCTCGACGCCGACCGGGCGCGCGTCATCGTCGGCCCGCGCGAGGCGCTGGAGACGCACAAGATCTATCTGCGCGCCATGAACTGGCTTGGCGACGGGCCGCTGTCGGACGTACCGGCAGGCGGCATCGAGCTCTTCGCAAAAGTCCGCTCGACCAGGCCGCCGCGTCCGGCCGTGCTGCATCACCGCAACGGTGTGACGTCGGTCGAGCTGGCCGACGGCGAGTCCGGCATCGCACCCGGGCAGGCCTGCGTGCTCTATTCCGACGACGGCAACGAGGCGCGGGTGTTCGGCGGCGGTTTCATCGAGCGTTCCGAGCGTGGAGCCGAGGCCGAGTCCATGCTGTCCAGGCTTGCGGCAAGGCCGGCGCAGATTCCCGCCGAGTAATCTTCGTATCCGTCAGCTGCCAAGTCCGTTCAGGCGGGCGAGCCCATATGGATCACCGTACCGGCGGTGAGGATGCGCAGCACCCGGATCGCTTCCTCGCCGTCGGTGCGCGGCTCGGCGCGCGTCTCGATGCATTGCATAAAATGGGCAAGCTCGCGCGTCAGCGGCATGCCCTCTCCGACCGGCACGTAGGAGGGCTCATTGGCCGTGAACGCCCACTGGCCGCTGTCCTGCCAGACCGCGTGGCGGTAGACGGCAAGCTTGCGCTCCCAGGGCTCGACGTCGTCGAACACCGCCATCGCCTTGGTGCCGACCACCGTCAACCGCCGCTCGCGATAGGGATTGAGGCGCGAGGCGAAGAGATGGCTGCGCAGGCCGTTCGGGAAGCGCATATGCAGATGCGCGAAGTCGCTGAGATTGTCGAGCAGCGCCGCTCCCTCGCCCCTCACCTCGATCGGCTCGGTGCCGGTGATGGCGAGGATCATCGACAAATCGTGCGGCGCAAGGTCCCAGAGCGCGTCGTTCTCGGTGTGGAACTTGCCGAGGCCGAGCCGGTGCGAATGGATGTAGCGCACCTCGCCGAGCTCGCCATTGTCGATCAGTCCCTTCAGCGTCTCGAAGGCCGGATGGAACCGCAGCACATGGCCGACCATGAAGACACGGCCATTGTCCTTGGCCGCCTTCACCGCGCGCTCGGCATCGGCGACCGTCAGCGCGATAGGCTTCTCCACCAGCACGTCCTTGCCGCTTTCGACGGCCCGCACGGCGGTGTCGGCATGGAATTGCGGCGGCAGCGCCATGACGATAGCGTCGATATCGTTTCTCTCGAACAGCCTGTCCGGCTCGATCGCCATGCAGTCCTGCTCGCTGGCGAAACCTTCGGCGCGGGCGCGGTTGACGTCGGAAACGGCATAGAGCGCGCCAAGCGCCTTAAGGGTGCGGATATGGTTGCTGCCCCAGTATCCGCAACCGAGGACGGCGATGCGCGGCTTCATTCGTTCAAACTCTAGAATTTCATTGCCGAGACATAGCGACGTGCCCCGCCGAACTCAACCCCGGCACAGGCCCTGAGTGTCTGTCCGGCAAAGCTTTTCTGGGACGAGATTATACGGGCTGGATTATGCCGGGCGTGTCGGCATCATCCAAGCTTGACAGGCTCACCCTCCCAACCTTATATCCGCGCGACCTTGGCGAACGCCTCGCGACGCCCGTCCATTCAGGACGGTTTTCCGGGCCATTTGCCACCCTGGCGGGGTAGCTCAGTTGGTTAGAGCACGGGAATCATAATCCTGGGGTCGGGGGTTCAAGTCCCTCTCCCGCTACCACTTCAAACCCACTATCGGGTTCGACGGCCGCACCATAG
>NZ_RZRX01000269.1:0-8145 GCF_003997405.1 Mesorhizobium sp. M2A.F.Ca.ET.042.01.1.1 | reverse complement strand
GTACCAAGACGCGCCGTTGCCGATGCCCTTCATCTATGTCGCCGGCATGTGGATGGCGGTGTTCGCCTCGATCGCCTTCACCGCGATCTATGCCTTCCGCGTCGCGGCGGAAGCGCGCCTGCTCGCCAACGCTTTGGCCGCCACCGAGCTGGTGCTGCAGCGCGAGCAGCACCTGTCGGCGCTGGACGGGCTGGCTGCCGCCGCCGCGCATGAGCTCGGCACGCCGCTGGCCACCATCACCGTCGTCGCCAAGGAGATGGAAAAGGCGCTCGGCAAGGACCCGAAATACGGCGAGGACGTCAAGCTCCTGCGCTCGCAGAGCGAGCGTTGCCGCGAGATCCTGAAGCGGCTGACCAGCCTGTCCTCGGAAGGCGAAGCGCATCTGTCGCGCATGCCGCTCACCTCGCTGATCGAGGAGGTGACGGCGCCGCACCGCGATTTCGGCATCTCGATCCGGCTGCGGCCCGGCGAGCACATCGGCCCCGAGCCGGTCGGCCAGCGCAATCCCGGCGTCATCTACGGGCTCGGCAATCTGGTCGAGAACGCCGTCGACTTCGCCCGAAAGTCGGTCACCGTCAGCTGGAGCTGGGACAATGAGACGGTCACCTTCTCCATCACCGATGACGGGCCGGGATTCCCGGCCGAGATCATCGACCGCATCGGCGAGCCCTATATGTCGACGCGCCAGGGCACAGAGGCGGGCGGCGGCCTGGGGCTCGGGCTGTTCATCGCCAAGACCTTGCTGGAGCGGTCCGGCGCCAGCATTGATTTCCGCAATTCGAGCGGGCTCGGCGAGGGCGCGGTGGTGCAGGTCGTCTGGCCGCGTGGCGTCTTCCTCAACCAGGATCAGGCTTCGGCCACCATGTTCGACAATGCGTAACCTTGGCTAGATGGTGCGTAGACCTTGCAATTACCGCATGGCAGCTCTGTTGCCGGCTCTAAAAATTGGACATTGCTCTTGCGGGACTGTATCTGCGTAAAAGTGAAGCATGTCGCCCAAAATTGTGTCTGGAAAAGCGGCATGCCCGAAAAACATGGACTTCGAGCGCCTTCGCCGGAATTCGTTTCGACGGGTAGCGCTTTTGGTCAATAGGGTGCCGATAAGATGAGCGGAGACGAGACGGCTGGCGCAATGGTCGAGGGCGAGGACACCTCGCTGCTCATCGTCGAGGACGACAAGCCCTTCCTCACCCGGCTTGCCCGGGCCATGGAAACCAGGGGCTTCGTGGTCGAGACGGCGGAAAGCGTCGAAGAAGCTGTCGCCAAGGCGCGCGCCCATCCGCCGGCCTATGCGGTGGTCGACATGCGTCTCGGCGACGGCAATGGCCTCGATGTCGTCGCAGCCATCCGCGAAAAGCGCGACGACGCCCGCGCCATCATCCTCACCGGTTATGGCAACATCGCCACCGCGGTGACGGCAGTGAAGCTCGGCGCCATCGACTATCTCTCCAAGCCCGCCGATGCCGACGACGTCTTCGCCGCGCTCACCCGCACCTCCGGCGAACGTGCCGCGCCGCCGGAAAACCCCATGTCGGCCGACCGCGTGCGCTGGGAGCACATCCAGCGCGTCTACGAAATGTGCGACCGCAACGTTTCCGAGACGGCGCGCCGCCTAAACATGCATCGCCGCACCCTGCAGCGGATACTAGCCAAGCGGGCGCCTCGATAGGCGGACATTCGTCATCCACGGGCGGAGCGGGAGCGAAGCGGACGCGGAGACCCGAGGATCCATTCCGTGACATCGACGCGTCGCAACGATGCAGAATTTTGCACCGCCGCACTCTACGGCTTAGGTAACGGAATGGATCCTCGGGTCTGCGCTGCGTCGCTTCGCTCCTTGCTTCGCCCGAGGATGACGAAAGGGCTCGCGTTTCAGCCAACTTTCGAAGCATGCGCTGCCGGGTAACTCGGCCTTGCATCATCACTGACGCTGCGCATCATTGGAACACAGACTCCCGGCCGATAAGGTTAGGCCGGGTTTAGGGAGAGAGCATGCGCGACGAAAGGCCGAAATCGATCCTGCGCGAATTCCTCGACAGCGAGGCCGCCGGCGGCATCATCCTGATGGTGGCCGCGGCCCTGGCGCTGATCGTTGCCAACTCGCCTTTGGCCGAAACCTATTTCGCCGTGCTCCACGCTTATCTCGGGCCGCTCAGCATCTCGCACTGGATCAATGACGGGCTGATGGCGGTGTTCTTCCTGCTGGTCGGGCTGGAGATCAAGCGCGAGATGCTGGACGGGCAGCTCTCGACCTGGCCGCGCCGCGTGCTGCCCGGCATTGCCGCCGCCGGCGGCATGGTGGTGCCGGCGCTGGTCTATGTCCTGATCAACCGCGACAATCAGGCGGCACTCTCCGGCTGGGCGATCCCCACCGCCACCGACATCGCCTTCGCGCTCGGCGTTCTGTCGCTGCTCGGCAGCCGCGTGCCGGCCTCGCTGAAGGTCTTCCTCACCGCCCTGGCTATCATCGACGATCTTGGCGCCGTCATCATCATCGCGCTGTTCTACACCAGCGGCCTGTCGCTCGCGTACCTGGCTGCCGCCTTCGCCGTCATCGCTCTGCTGGTCGTGCTCAACCGCATGCGGGCGATGAGGCTCTGGCCCTATCTCCTGCTGGGCGTCGTCCTGTGGGTGCTGGTGCTGAAGTCGGGCGTGCATGCCACGCTGGCCGGAGTCGCGCTGGCGCTCACCATCCCGCTGGAGCGGTTTCCCGGCATCAGCCACGATACTGAACATTCGCCGCTGCACCGGCTGGAGCATGGCCTGCATAAGCTCGTGCCCTTTCTCGTCATCCCGATCTTCGGCTTCGCCAATGCCGGCGTCTCGCTCGGCGGCTTAAGCTTCGCGGCCCTTGTCGAGCCGCTGACGCTGGGCGTCGCCGCCGGCCTGGTTCTGGGCAAGCTGGTCGGCGTTTTCGGCTCATCGGCGCTTGCCATCCGGCTCGGCCTCGCCGACCTGCCGGTCAATGCCGGCTGGCTGCATATGCTGGGCATCTCGCTGCTCTGCGGCATCGGCTTCACCATGAGCCTTTTCATTGGCCTGCTCGCCTTCGCCGCCGACCCGGCGCTCCAGGACGCCGTGAAGGTCGGCATCCTCGCCGGCTCGCTGGTTGCCGCGCTGCTGGGCGCCGCCGTGCTGCTGACGGCGCCTGCGGCCGGCGGGGCGCAAGAGGACGTGGATTAACCCCTCAAGGCAAGCGGCTCCGGCGGCAGGCCGAAGGCCTCGAACAGGGCGGGGCCGAGCGGCGGGACGTAGATCGTCAGCGAGGCGATCTTGCCGTCGGCGGCTCCGATGACATGCAGCGAATGCGGCCGCCATATCGAATCCTGGCGGCCGAGCGCATAAACGCCCACCGCCGGCTGGGCATTGGCGCCGACGGCCACCGCTCGATAGCCGGCAAAATTGCCCCAGACGCTTGCCAGGAAAGCGCCGATTTCCGGACGGCCGCGGTACCATTCCCGCCAGGGCGGCATGTGGTAGATGGCGTCCTCGCGCAGCAGCTCGACGAGCCCGTCGAGATTGTCGGTCTGCCAGGCGCCCATATAGCGTTCGAGTAGCAGTCCTTCGTCCGGACCGGGCCGCAACGCTTGCGGCGGGCGCCCTTGGCGTTCGCCCAGCGTCGCGCGGGCGCGCTGCAAGGCGCTGTTGATCGAGGCCGTGGTTCCGCCGAGCAATTGCGCGGTCTCGATGGCGGACCATCCAAGCACATCGCAAAGCAGGAGGGCCGCGCGCTGCCTGGGCGGCAGCAGCTGGATCGCCGCCACGAATGCGAGCCGTACCGCCTCGCGAGCCTCGTAGCGCGCTTCCGGGCCGGGCCCGTCGTCGGCGATGTCCGGCAGCTCCGCGTCCGGATATGGATCCAGCCAGGCGAGTTCCGCGGTCGGGCCGCCGGTCGCGCCTCCCTCGGAGGGCGGCCGCCCGGGCTGCTCGAGAATGCGCCGCGCCGACGATCGTGCCTTGATCGCGTTGAGGCAGCTTTTGGTGGCGATCGCGTAGAGCCAGCCGCGCGCCGAGCCGCGCCCGTCGAATTGCGACCGCGCGCGCCAGGCCTTGAGGAACGTCTCCTGGACAAGATCGTCCGCCTCGTTGAGCGAGCCCATCATCCGGTAGCAATGCAGCTTGAGCGCCCGGCGGTGGGCGACGCTCAGGCGTTCGAAGGCCGGCCGGTCGAGGACCGGCTGGCCTTGCCTGCCTAAAGGCTCGATAGGGCCGGAGGCGTCAGTCATGGGAAGCCCGGCGCGCTGAATTCGGCCGCCATCCTGCTCGCCTCATGCCGCTGCCGCAAGGCCGCTGCCGCTCACGGTAAAGGAACTGCCCTGCGGCTTGCCCGTCGCGAGGTCGACCACCGCCCGTCCGACATCGTCCGGAGTCTGCATGTCGCTCAAGCTGGCGAGGAAGTCGGCCGGGCGGATGCCCATATAGGCGGCGATGCTGTCGATGCCGCGATCGCCGACCCCGGTGCCCGGCATGATGCGGGCCGGCGAAAGCGCGATGAAGCGCAGGCCGAGGCCGAGCTTGTCGGATTCCTTCTGGCAGTGGCCGGCCAGAAAAATCTGCATGCGTTTGGCGCCGGCATAGCCGCCTGAATTCGGCGGTCCGCCGGTGATGGCGGCGCCGCTGGCGATCAGCAGCACGCGGGCTCCGGGCTTCAGCCCACCCTTGAGGGCTTCGCGGCAGAACAGGAACGAGGCTTTGACGTCCATTTCCCAATTCGCCGAGAAGGCCTCCCAGCTCTGCTCCTGGATCGGCGCGGCAGCGGCGAGCGCCCCCGCGCAGACCACCAGCACATCAGGAGCCAGCGCATCGAAGACCGCCTGCGGCGCGGCTTCCGCCGTCGCGTCCATGCTGAGCGTCTTCAAGCCCGGCCGTTCCCAGGCAAGCTGCTTCAGGTCGGCGGCGCCTCGGGCAACGGCAAGCACGGTCGCTCCCGCGCTAAGCGCGGCCTCCACGATCGCGCGGCCGACACCCCGGCTGCCTCCAACCACGATGACATTCTGATTTTGCAACGGCTTCATGTGATCACCTCTTTTCCGAGCCGCCGGCCATCCGGACGCGCTCTGTAGGTGAAGACAATCGAGATCGGCGGAAATCATCGGTGCGAGACGAAAATTCTCGTCGGCCGCAGACGGGGGTTCGCTTTGAGCCCTGGCTCGACGTCTGACGTCGATGGCAAGACGCCGGCGCTCAATGCTTGCGTGGAGGATCTACTCGCTCTCGCCGTCCAGCGCCGGCACCGCGACGCCGGCAAGCTCGGCTGCCAGGAGCCGCGCGGCGCCTGCCCGCGCGATCCGCAGCATCAGCGCCTTGCGCGTCGCCGCCGCCATGCGGTGCTCCGGCGCATCGCGCAGGATCTCCGCGCCATAGCCATCTGAGAGGATGAAGCCGCATTCCTCGGGGAAGATATCAGCCGGAACCCCGGGATGGGTGGCGAAGAAGAAACGGTCGGAATGCAGCCGGTAATCCGGCCATTTGCGGTCGACGCGAAAATCCTCGATCGAGGATTTGATCTCGATGATCCAGATGTCGCCCTGCCTGGTCAGCGCGACGAGATCGGCGCGCCGCCCGGTGGCCAAAGACAGCTCCGGCAGCACATGCGCACCCATTTCGCGGAGCAGCCGCTGCACGCCGCGCCGCACCAGCATGGCGCGCTCCGACTGGCGGCCGTCGATCAGTGGGTTGAGGGGAATCGGGGAAACGATGGGCATGGCAGGCACCATGCCAGATTTTGTTCACGGTTTGAACCCACTTTAGGCGGAGGATTATATATTTGACAGACCCACCTTTCCCATAGAGGCCTCGCGATGCTACCTATCCGCGAACTACTGGGGAGGATACATGATCCGCATAGCAGTCGTTATCGCTCTTGCAGTTAGCTCTGTAGCCTGCACGAGCTAGGCGAACGTGCCCTATTCAAGCAAGAAGACAACCTGCACAAACGAAACCTCATATGTGTCCATCCCTGGTGGGAAGCTTGTGCCCATCAACAGAAATGTCTGCGTTCCAGACACTACCAACAAAGCATGCGTCGAATACTGGAACCGCGCGATGAGGCAGGCTGAGGTCAGGTCTATGCCTCTCACCCGCAAATCAACGACTGCCGAAGGACGAGCCAGACAGCTTGCCGGCAGCAAATACCCCTAATTAGTGGCGATTGTATTTTGACATACCCATGCGTCTGTAAGTAGGTTCAATCTCAACTGGGACGGGTGGGCTTTGTTCAAATCACTGGCAAAGAATTGGCGGCGGTTCGTGTCAGCCAAGCTCATCAATCGGGTAGACGTTAAGGGACGCCACTTCACGTTCTCATTCAAAATCTATGAGCATGATGAAGGCGAACGAACCCTCCGTTTCGCTTACACGACGGCGGCAGACACAAACAGCTTTTCGATGCAGCCAGACGAACTAGATCGCTTTGTTGAAGCCGCTCAGGAAGCTAGGGCGCAACTCGGCGGCTACCCGTCCAAATAGTGCCATGCCCTAGGATGTGCTATGATTCGCCTGTTTGGAAAGAAGGCAAAGCAGAAAGCAAAACAGGCGATTGAAGCCCCATTGGAAGGCGAACTTGAAAGGGACGCCGCCTACTACGCCCGTAAGGTCGGCATCACCAGAGACGAAGCCGCTGAGATCATTCGCGAAGCCCGCGCTCCGAAGCTTTTATTGGTAGGCAAGGATGGCCGGAAGGGCAGATAGCCAAGCGCCTATTTCGAGCCAGCCCCAAACCAGCGGAATCCGCCACCCTGCGGTAACTTGCCAGCGCATTCTCGCGGAGCCTTCGGATTGACTAAAACGGTGATAATCGATCCCGCCTTCGCAGCGCCGAGGGGAAATAGCCATGGGCTCGTTTCGATGCGATAAACCTCTCCGTCAAACGAGTATTGCAGCAGATAACTGTCTGCCCCGTCACCCCCATCAATAAATTTCAAGACCTCTGCGGTTGTCGGAACCCAGTGCCTTGTGTGGTCCCGCAACCAGTTTTGATGAATGATTGCGCCTGCAACTACTGCTGCCCCGCAAAGTATGAAGGCCAGAAGGAACGCCTAATTAAAGCCGCTCAGCTTGGGTCTTTGCCGCCCTTTTTGGTATCCGCCTTCGGCGGCGGCGACTTTGCCAACTTCCTGATTGCTGCGTTCAACGGCTCTTCGGAATCGACGGTTTCGATCTCCCGCGCCAGTTCGCGTAACTTCTCGATTTGCGCCGTCTTTGGTTTTTGGCCTGTCCGAGCCTTTTTCCCGGTCAAGACCGATTCCCTTTACCGCTGTTGAATGAAAGCGCGGGGGACATCATAGTGCCAACACTAAAAATGCGTGGGGTGCAAGCCAAGTCGGACGGTCGAACCATGATCCAATTGGCGTTAGTTGTTGCTAATTCCACCCTCGGCCGCAATCTCGCTGTGAGAGGATTCCCATGACCCGTGATCAGATGCTCGCCCACCTGCGCTCCGCCGACGCCGTCGCGCGTGAGGCGGCGGCGCATGGGCATCATCCTTTCGGTTCCGTGCTGGTCGGGCCGGACGATCAGGTGCTGATGCGGCAGGGCAATCTCGACACGGTGCGCCATGCCGAGACCGAGCTCGCCCGCCGCGCGGCGGCGGCCTACGAACCGGAGTTCCTGTGGCAATGCACGCTGGTCATGACCGGCGAGCCCTGCGCGATGTGCGCCGGTACAATGTATTGGGCCAATATCGGGCGGCTGGTCTACGGCTACGAGGAGACCGATCTGCTGGCGCTCACCGGCGATCACGAGGAGAATCCGACGATGAACCTTGCCTCGCGCACCGTATTCGCTTCCGGCCAGAAGAAGATCGAGGTCTTCGGTCCGTTCCCAGAAATTTCGGACGAGCTGCTCGCCCCACACCGCGATTTCTGGAAGCGCTGATGCGGTCTCGGAACCGGGCGCGCTTCCCACCTCGTCGAAGGCGAGCGATGCCGAACGTAGCCGGTATATCGCGCCAAACCGCGCCTGTGAGAAAAGCTAGAAGCGGTAGTTCATTCCAAGCCGTACCACGTCATAGGCGCTTTTGAACCCTACGTTCATGAAGGCGTCGCCGACGGCCGGGCTTTGCGCGGTGAGATGGACTTTCTGGCGGCCAAGATCGACATGCAGATATTCGGCCTTGATGGTGATGCGCGGGGAGAGCGCATATTC
>NZ_RZRX01000268.1:0-8166 GCF_003997405.1 Mesorhizobium sp. M2A.F.Ca.ET.042.01.1.1 | reverse complement strand
ACACGCTGCCGATCCAGGTTTTCTCGCTCGTCGCCGGCCGCTATACGATCGAATGGCACCATGTCATGGCCGCCACGCTGCTCGCGACGCTGCCGGTGGCGATCCTTTTCATCTGGCTGCAGCGCTACCTCGTCCGGGGCCTTGCGCTTGGGGCCGTCAAATAGCAATTCCGGCAATTCCAGGAATACGCAGCGGTTTTCGTCCGGAATTGCGACAAAACAAGAAGTCTAGGGATCCTTCATGCGCATCTTCACCGCCTCGCTGGCGACGGAAACCAACACCTTCTCGCCGGTCCCAACCGACCGGGCCTCGTTCGAGATGGCCTTCTATGCCGGCCCGGGCAAGCACCCGGAGACGCCGACGCTCTGCTCCTCGCCGATCGTGGCTTTGCGCAAGCGCGCGGACAAGGAAGGGCTGACCGTCATCGAAGGCACCGCAACCTGGGCGGAGCCCGGCGGCCTGGTGCAGCGGCAGACCTATGAAGCGCTGCGCGACGAGATTCTTGGCCAGCTAAGGGAAGCGCTGCCGGTCGATGCCGTGATCCTCGGTCTGCACGGCGCCATGGTGGCGCAAGGCTATGACGACTGCGAAGGCGATCTCCTGGAGCGCGTGCGCGCCGTCGTCGGCCCGAAAGTGGTGATCGCCGCGGAATTCGACCCGCACAGCCACCTGACGCCGGAGCGCGTCGAGGCCTGCGATGTCATGGCCTATTTCCTCGAATTCCCGCACACCGATTTCTATGAGCGCGGCGAGCATGTCGTCGAGCTCGGCCTCGCCGCGGCGCGCGGCGACATCAAGCCGGTCATCTCGACCTTCGACTGCCGCATGATCCAGGTGCTGCCGACCAGCCGCGAGCCGATGCGCTCCTTCGTCGACAGGATCAAGGCGCTGCACGGCAAGGATGGGGTGCTATCGGTCTCGGTCATCCACGGCTTCATGGCCGCCGACGTGCCGGAGATGGGCACCCGCATCCTCGTCGTCACCGACAACGACAAGGAAAAGGGCGACAAGCTCGCCGAGACGCTGGGGCGCGAGCTTTATACGCTGCGCGAGAAGACGGCGATGACGATGCTTTCCGCGCAGGCAGGCATCGAGCAGGCGCTTGGCGTCCGCGCGACGCGCCAGGACAAGCCGGCGGTGATCGCCGACATCTGGGACAATCCGGGCGGCGGCGTGCCGGGCGACGGCACCATCGTGCTGCGCGAGCTCTTGGCGCGCGGCGTGACCAAGGTGGGCGTGGCGACGATCTGGGACCCGATCGCGGTGACCTTCTGCCATGCAGCCGGCGAAGGCGCGATGATCGACCTGCGCTTCGGCGGCAAGGCCGGCCCTCAGGCCGGCGAACCGATCGATGCGCGCGTCACGGTGCTGAAGACGACCAACGAAGGCTGGCAAAGCTTTGGCCCGAGCCGGGTGACCTTGGGGCCATCAGCCGTGGTGCGCATTGAAGGCACCGAGGTCGACGTGATCCTGAACACCAACCGCACTCAGACCTTCGAGCCGGATGTCTTCTCCAACATCGGCATCGATCCGATGGGCAAGGACATCCTTTTGATCAAGTCGACCAACCATTTCTACGCCGGCTTCGCGCCGATCGCCGCCGAGATCATCTATGTCGCGGCGCCGAGCTCCTATCCGAGCAACCCGGCGAAGACGGATTATCGGAAGCTGAAGAGGGCGATCTGGCCGCGGGTGGCGGATCCGTGGAGCGCCTCCCCTTCTCCCCTTGTGGGAGAAGGTGGATCGGCGCGATAGCGCCGAGACGGATGAGGGGTGTTCCAGGGAAAGCCAGCGTCTCGCTCCGCTGGAACACCCCTCATCCGTCGCCTTCGGCGACACCTTCTCCCACAAGGGGAGAAGGGGAAGCCGGCGCTACACCAACCCCCGCTTCACCATCATCGCATCCGGCGAAGGCATCTTTCCTCTGAAAGCCGTATAAAGCTCCTCCGGATCCTTCGATCCACCGGCCGCATAGATGTTCTTGCGCAACCGCTCGGCGAGTTCCGGATTGAAGGCATCACCCGTTTCCTCGAAAGCCGAGAAGGCGTCCGCGTCGAGCACTTCCGACCACATGTAGGAATAATAGCCGGCTGAATATCCGTCGCCGGCGAAGACATGACCGAAATGCGGGGTGCGGTGGCGCATGGCGATCGTGTCGGGCATATGCAGCTTTTCCAGCGTCTCAGCCTCGAACCGAAGCGGCTCCGCAGGCGCGTCCGGCCGCGCATGATAGGCCATGTCGATCAGCGCCGAGGCGGTGAACTCGACCGTGGCGAAACCGGCGCCGAAGGTGCGGGTCGCAAGCATCTTGTCGAGCAGCGCCTTCGGCATCGGCTTGCCGGTCTTGACGTGCAGCGCGTGCTTTTCCAGCACCGCCGGCACCGTCAGCCAATGCTCGTAAAGCTGCGAGGGCAGCTCGACGAAGTCGCGACTGACGGAGGTGCCAGAAACAGACGGCCAGGTGACGTCGGTCAGCATGCCGTGCAGCGCGTGGCCGAACTCGTGGAACAGCGTCTTTGCCTCATCGACCGACAGAAGCGCCGCCTCGCCGGCCGGCGGCTTGGCGAAATTCATGATGTTGTAGATCACCGGCTTGGAACCGTGACCGAGCTTGTAGCCGGATTTCAGCGCGCTCATCCAGGCGCCGGAACGTTTTGACGGACGCGCGAAATAATCGGCCAGGAACAGGCCGCGCTCGCTGCCGTCGGCATTCTTCACCACGAACGCGCGGGCGTCCGGATGCCAAACCGTGATCCCCTTCTTCTCCTCGAAAGTGATGCCGAACAGTTTCGTGGCGACATCGAAACAGGCCTCGATGACGCGCTCGAGCTGCAGGTAAGGCTTCAGCTCCGCCTCGTCGAAGGCGAATTTTTCGGCGCGCAGCTTCTCCTGGTAGAAGCGCCAGTCCCAGGCCGCGAACTTCTCGTTGCTGCCGGCTTCCGCCGCCAGCCGCTCCAGCTCTTTCTGGTCGGCGGCGGCCTTCTCCAATGCCTTTTCCCACACCGGATCGAGCAGCTCGTGCACCGCCTTCGGCGTCTTCGCCATCGTGTCGTCGAGCTTCAGCGCCGCGAAGGAATCGTAACCAAGCAGCTTCGCCTTCTCGGCGCGCAGCTTCAGCATGTCGCGCACGACATCCGTGTTGTCGGAGGCGCCGCCATTCTGGCCGCGCATGATGAAGGCCTTGAACGCGATCTCGCGCAGGTCGCGGCGCTCGGAGAAGGTCGAGAACGGCTCGTAGATCGAGCGCGACAGCGTCACCGCATAGCGGCCCTTCTGCCCACGCATCTCGGCCGCCTCCGCCATGGCGCTCTTCAAGAAATCCGGCAGGCCGGCAAGATCGGCCTCGTCGAGGAACAGCGCCCAGTCGCGTTCGTCGGCGAGCACGTTCTGGCCGAACTTGGTCCCGAGCGAGGAGAGCTCTTCATTGATGGCCGCAAGCCGCTTCTTGCCGTCGGCATCGAGCTTGGCGCCCGACCGGACGAAGCCCTTCCAGGTCTTCTCCAGCACCCGCAGCGTTTCGGCATCGAGCTTCAGGCTATCGCGCCGCTGGTAGAGATCGTCGATGCGGGCAAACAGCTTCTCGTTCATCGAGATCGCCGAGAAATGCCGCGACATCTTTGGCGAAACCTCGCGTTCCATCGCCTGGATCGTGTCGTTGGTGTGGGCGCCGGCGCGGCACCAGAAGATCGACGAGACATGGTCGAGTGGCTCGCCGGCGAGCTCGAGCGCGGCAAGCGTGTTCTCAATGGTCGGCGTCTCGCTGTTGCCGGCGATCGCGTCGATCTCGGCCTGATGCGCGGCCAGCGCCGCGTCGAAGACCGGCCCGAAATCATTGTCGCCGATGCGCGAGAAATCGGGCAGGCCGAGCGGCCCCTGCCAGACGGTCAGCGGATGGGCGGCTAGGTCGACGGCTTTTGAAGATGACATGAGCGATTCCGGTGGACTGATTTGGAGGCGGGCTGCGTCGGATGTAGGGCGATGCCGCGCGCCGCGCAACACGGACCTCGCCTCAATAGCCGCTGCAGTCCTGCGCCACCGCTGTCTGCGTGCTGGCGACGATGCGCCCGCGGGCGACGGTGAAGGTCTCGCGCATCAGCGTATCGTTGTTGGGAAAATCGTAACAGGCGAGCACCGTGGTCTCGCCATTCTCGCTCTTTTCGATGCGATGGCGGATCGCAGCGCCCGCGACCGCGCCCCGCCACTCGTCGATCGAGGCGATGAAATCCTCTTTGGTCTGGACGACGCCGATGTCGTCGAGCTTCATGCGCACGTCGTCGGCAAGCAGGTCGGACAATTCGGTACGGTCGGCGACCAGCAGCGCCGAATACCAGCGATCGATGATGGCGCCATCATCGGCGCTGGCCCGGGCGAGCGAGGACATGAGCAGCGTCGCCGCCAGAACGATCCTCCAGCTGATTCGGTGCATCACGCCTCCGTTCAAAGCTCCGGCCGCTCGAAATCGCCGGTTTCCTTGTTCATCACCCACAGCTCCCCGGTCGAGATATCGAACCATGCGCCGTAGAGCGAGAGCTTGCCCTTGCCTTCGAGGATCGAGACACAGGGAAAAGTCCGGAGATTGGCGAGGGAATAGCGGATGGAAATCCGCTCCAGCGCGGTCTGGCGCTCCGTCGTTGTCATCATCGTGCTGGAAGCTACGGTCTCGGCGGCCGGCGCGATCAGGCTCATCCATTTGCCGATGAAATCGCCGGGCGACAGCGGCGCGGAATTGGTGTCGAGCGCGGCGCGGATGCCGCCGCAGCGGCCGTGGCCCATCACAACGATGTTCTTCACCTTCAGGCTCTGCACGGCGAATTCGAGCGCGGCCGAGGTCGAGTGGTACTCGCCGTCCGGCTCGTAGGGCGGCACCAGATTGGCGACATTGCGCAGCACGAAGAGCTCGCCGGGACCGGCATCGAAGATCGCTTCCGGCGCCGAGCGCGAATCGCAGCAGGCGACGATCATCGTCTCGGGCGCCTGGCCGTCGCGCGCCAGCGAGCGATAGCGGTCGCTTTCGGTGGGGTAGCGGCCACTCATGAAGTTGCGATAGCCGGCGAGGAGGTGCTCGGGGAGGTGAGGCATGGGCGGCTAGAGCCTTTCCGGGGGGTTGGAGGCGGCAGCTCGTTGCGATCGAAAAAGCCTCTAGCGGCAAATGCAGGTCGTGGGCAATGCCGAATTGCGGATGGCGGCGTCGCAATCGCATGCCGCCAAAAGCTGCGCGGTCGATTTGCCTCAAGCCCAGATGGCGACGGGAATGCCGAAACGATCCAGCAGCGGCGGATCGGGCGAAGGCCGCGCCGCGCCGCTGGCGATACGCCCGGCAATCAGCATCATCGCCGCCGCGTCGAGGAAATCGTCGCTCGCGGCACCCCGTGGCGGCGCCTGATCGAGGAAGCCCTTCTCGTAGCTATGCCGGCAAAGCAGCGCCTTGCGCTCCTCCATGCCGGCCGGGTTGACCGCGCCCTTGATCTTCTTCGGCAGCGCCATCGCCGTGCCGCCATTCAGCTGGCAGAACGCCACTTCCGGATGCGATTCGAAGACGCGGCCGCGCAGTTCGGGCCGCGCGATCAACAGCTGATCGATCTCGCGGATCTTGGCAAAGATGCCGAAAGCCTGGATGGAAACGCCGCGTGGCGGGTCAGAAGTCCCCATCGCCACCGCGCTTGCCCTCCGGTGCGCTTCATACCAGGTCTCGACGGTGGTGAAGTCGCTGGTGTCGGCATAGAGCGCGGCGCGCGAGGGGATGGCGAACACGCTCGATTGCCGCGCGCCGAGCAGCGGCCGCACCAGCGCCTCCGGCCCGCGGCCGCCTTTGCTTGAAAAATCCGGCAGGCCGATCGGCATGTCGACGGCGATGGTCGCATCCGGCAGCGCGTCGAGCAGCACCTGGAAGCTCGGGAAGACCGAGACGGACGGCGCGGCGTCCGCTTCGCGGTGGACGGCGATCCAGCCGGCCTTGCAGCCGTCGACGCCGGCCAGCGCGTGGCCGACCAGTTTCACGCCCGCTTGTCCCGCCCGGGATGCAATAGATGGCGCAGCTGCACCATGGCCATTGGATGCGACAGGCTCTGGGCGTCGGTTTCGAGCTGCAGCTCGTCGCCGCCGCGCTTCGCGGTGCGCGCGAGAATCTCGTAAACGGCCGCCGTGGTCGATTGCAGCGCCTTGACCGGCGCCTGGCCGGAGAGAATCCGCGCCAGATAGACTGCGGCCGTCAGGTCGCCGAGCCCGTTCGGCGGCCTCTCGATCACACGGTGCTCCGCAAGCAGCGCCTGGCTGCCGTCGAGCAGGAAATTGCCGATGCCGCCCGCCATCATCGCCGGCGCCGAGGTCACCAGCATGGTCGAGGGTCCGGCATGAAGCGCGGCCGCCGTCACCGCCTTGATGTCGGGCAGCGGCGCGCCCGCCATCCATTCAAGCTCATAGCGGTTCGGCGTCGCGATATCCGCGATCGGCATCAATTTGTCGCGCATGGCGGCGGCCGTCGATTCCGGCACGTAGAGCCCGCCGGAATCGCCCATCACCGGGTCGCAGACGTAAAGCGCGTTCGGGGTCTTTTCCTTGACGGCGGCGACGAGCGAGGCGACGGCTTCCGCCTGGCCCGCTTCGCCGAGATAGCCCGAAAGCACGGCCCGCACCTCGCCCAGCCACGGTGCCCGCTCGAGGTCGGCCATCAGCGCCTTGAACTGGTCGAGCGGCGGCACTATGCGGGTTGCGCGGCTGTGCCCCGGATGCCAGGGCAGGATGACGGTCGGCACCGCCCAGACCGGGAAACCCAGTGTCTCCAGCGCGAACACCGCCGCGCGATTGCCGACCGAGCCGCGGGCGACATGGCTGGAGATGACGATGACCGCGCGCGGCGCGTCGGTTTTTTCTGCATTCATGAGGCTTGATTCCTAACCGCCACGCGTGGCGGCATACACCAGCCAGGCCAATAGCCCAATGGCAATGACGAAGCCGAGCGTTCGGCCAATGCGGGTTCCCCAATATTCGATGGGATCGGCGCGGTCCGTCTCGGCGGCGGTGACGCGGTCGCGCGCGTCCTTCGCCGCGCGGGCGATGAACGACGCGCCGCCTGGGGACGTCTCCTGTTGCACGCGTTCGAGGATGCGGCGCGACTCGGCCTCGTCGTCCCGGCGCTCTGCCATGGCAATTGCCCTTTCCGGCCCGCAGCTTAACTTGTTCGCGCTGCCATTCACAGTGCCTCACGGCTGAACCGGGACCGGCGTCATGCGCCGGACATTTTCTTGCGCCTGGATTGTGGTAATGCTTCGCATGCAACTTCTGTCGAGGGACCATTCATGATTACCGAGCGCCTCTCACCACCTTCCGTCTTCCGCAATCTGCCCGCCTTCCTGATGATGGCTTTCGTGCTGCCGCTGCTCGCCGGCTGCGGCTACAACACCATTCCGACCGCGGAAGAGAACGCAAGGGCGGCCTGGAGCGAGGTGCTCAACCAGTATCAGCGCCGTTCCGATCTGATCCCGAACCTGGTCGAGACGGTGAAGGGCTATGCCTCGCATGAGAAGGACACGCTCGACGCGGTCGTTCAGGCGCGCGCCAAGGCGACGCAGATCACCGTGACCCCGGAGACGCTGAAGGACCCGGACGCGCTGAAGAAGTTCCAGGATGCCCAGGCCGGACTGACCAGCGCGCTGTCGCGTTTGATCGCGGTCTCGGAAGCCTATCCCGACCTCAAGGCCAACCAGAATTTCCTCGCGCTGCAGGCGCAGCTCGAAGGCACCGAGAACCGCATCGCGGTGGCGCGGCGCGACTACATACAGGCGGTGAGGGACTACAATCTGACGCTGAAGACCTTCCCGTCCGTGCTGTGGGCGACCTTCTGGTTCCGCGGCAACGAGCCCTTCGCCAACTTCACCGTCGACGAGGACAAGATGCAGGTGCCGAAGGTCGATTTCGGCACCAGCACCACCAAGCAGGGTGGGTGAGAGCGACTTAGCTTATCGAGCCAGCCTTGAGTTCCGTCACCCCCCTCTCTGTCCTGCCGGACATCTCCCCCTCAAGGGGGGAGATTGGCAGTTCCGCCGACAGCGCACGCCCTGCGACGCTGACGATTGGCGAAGGCCGCGGTGACATCCAATCTCCCCCCTTGAGGGGGAGATGTCCGGCAGGACAGAGAGGGGGGCGACAGAACGCCTACCTCTCATTGCT
>NZ_RZRX01000267.1:0-8191 GCF_003997405.1 Mesorhizobium sp. M2A.F.Ca.ET.042.01.1.1 | reverse complement strand
TGATGGATCTTGGCGCGACGATCTGCACGCCGAAGCGGCCGCGCTGCATGCTCTGCCCGGTCCGCGAGGATTGCAGCGCCATTCTCAGTGGCGATCCCGAGCGTTTTCCGGTCCGCCTGCCGAAGGACGACAAGCCGCTGCGCAGGGGCGCTGCCTTCGTCGCCGAGCGCGCCGACGGCGCCATCCTGATGCGCAAGCGGCCGGAAAAGGGCCTGCTCGGCGGCATGACCGAGGTGCCGACCACGGGCTGGACGGCGCGGATCGACGGCGCCACGACAGCCGACGCCGCGCCCTTTCCGGCCGATTGGCGGCGCGCCGGGCAGATCGGCCATGTCTTCACGCATTTCGCGCTCGAGCTCGAAATCTTCCACGCCCGCATTAACGACGATGCGCCGTCCGGACATTTCTGGTCGCTGGCCCATGAGATTTCCGGGGAAGCGCTGCCGACTGTCATGAAAAAGGCAATCGAAGCGGCGATACCGGGCGCGACCAAGAGACCGAAAGACATGCAATGACCGAAATCCGCCATATCGTCTTCGACATCGGCAAGGTGCTGGTCCATTACGATCCGGACATCCCGTTCAGCCGCCTGATCCCGGATGCCGGGGAGCGGAAATGGTTCTTCGACAATGTCTGCACCAGCGCATGGAATCTCGAGCAGGATCGCGGCCGGACCTGGGAAGAAGCCGAGGCGCTGCTGATCGCCGAGCATCCCGGCCATGCAGAGAACATCCGCAATTTCCGCCGCTACTGGCACGAGATGGCGCCGCACGCCTATGAAGACAGCGTCGCGCTTCTGGAGGACCTGATCGATGACGGCCACGACGTGACGCTGCTCACCAACTGGGCCTCCGACACATTCCGCGAGGCGCGCGCCCGTTTTCCGTTCCTGGAAAAGCCGCGGGGCGTCACCGTCTCCGGCGACATCGGCCTGATCAAGCCGGACCGCGCGATCTACGACCATCACGTCGCGTCGTTCGAACTCGATCCCTCGGCGTCGCTGTTCATCGACGACAGCCAGAAGAATGTCGACGGCGCCAAGGCCGCCGGCTGGCAGGCGGTGCTGTTCACCGACGCCCCGACGCTTAAAGCGGACCTTGAGCGGCTCGGGATTGTGGCCTGAACTGAATCGCTTGCGGCGATCCGTTGAAGTGTTGATTCAGGCTCCTGCCCGCTCCATGCCGAGCCGCGCGATGCGGCGCAGCTCGTCGATCGGGGTCAGGCCGCCGCTTCGCTCATAATGCCAGAAGGTCCAGCCGTTGCAGGCATCCAGCCCCTGCACCTCGGCGCCTATCTTGTGGATCGAGCCGGCGCTGTCGCCTATCGCCAACGTGCCGTCGGCGCGCACTTTCGCCGCCCAGCGCTTCTTGGCGTCGTAGAGCGTGGCACCCGGCGCGACAAGGCCGTTGTCGATCAGGCTGATGAAGGCGACGCGCGGTTCGGCGCGCTTGCCCGAAAGCACTGTCAAATCGGCGTTTTCCAGCGGGCGCACCGCGGCGATGCGCTCATTGGCGGCATCGATATAGGCCTGCTCGCGCTCGATGCCGACGAAATGGCGGCCGAGGCGCTTGGCGACGGCGCCGGTGGTGCCGGAGCCGAAGAAAGGATCGAGCACGACGTCGCCCGGCTTGGTCGAGGCCATCATGATGCGGGCAAGCAGCGCTTCCGGCTTCTGCGTCGGATGCAGCTTGTTGCCGTTCTCGTCCTTCAGGCGCTCGCCGCCGGTGCAGATCGGGAACAGCCAGTCGGAGCGCATCTGCAGATCGTCGTTCGACGCCTTCAGCGCTTCGTAGTTGAAGGTGTAGCCCTTGGCTTTCTGGTCGCGCGAGGCCCAGATCATCGTCTCATGCGCGTTCTGGAAGCGGCGCCCGCGGAAATTCGGCATCGGGTTGGTCTTGCGCCAGACGATGTCGTTGAGGATCCAGAAGCCGAGATCCTGCATGCGGGCGCCGACGCGAAAAATGTTGTGGTAGGAACCGATGACCCAGATGGTGCCGCTGGGCTTCAGCACGCGGCGCGCCGCGAGCAGCCAGGCGCGGGTGAAGGCGTCATAGGCTTCAAAACTCTCGAACTGGTCCCAGTCATCGTCGACAGCGTCGACCTTGGACTGGTCGGGACGGTGCAGGTCGCCGTCGAGCTGCAGATTGTAGGGCGGGTCGGCAAAGATGATGTCGACCGACTTTTCCGGCAGGCGGTCGAGGGCGGCGACACAATCGCCCTTGAGGATCGTGTCCAGCCATTCGGACTTAAGAGGGGCGTGGGAAAGCTCGTCGAGAAGACGCACGGCAGACATCAAAACACCCAAACAAACGCGTTACGGTTTACTGGCTGTTATGGTTACCGATCAGCGTAAACATTCGGTGAAGGCCCGACGCCTGACCCTCGGCGGTTTGCGCAGGCCGGCCCGTTGGTGTATGCCGCGCCGCTTAGAGATGGAGCATGATGTCGTCCGAAAACCGCTCCACACTTTTCGGCATCATGCTCTAAGCCAGTCAGGCTCCTCCCCCAACGACCCGGATTGCCATGCCCCAGCCAGATCTTGTCATTTTCGATTGCGACGGCGTGCTCGTCGATTCCGAAATCATCGCCGCGCGCGTCGAGGCCGAGCTTCTGACATCGGCCGGATTCGAGATTTCGGCGGAGGAGATTTCCGAGACCTATGCCGGGCTGACCTTCAAGGACATCATGCTGCGGCTTGAGGAGAAGTCGCACATTCCGTTCCAGGCCTCGCTGATCGACCGCGCCGAGGAGCTGGTCGACCGCAAGCTGCGCAGCGACGTGCGTATCATCGACGGCGCCCGCGAGGCGGTTGCGGCCGTCACCGCGCCGCGCGCCGTCTGCTCCAACTCACGCACCGAGCGGGTAGAGTTCATGCTGGAGAAGGTGCGGCTGCTGCCGTTCTTCGCTGGCCGTATCTTTTCAGGGCTGGACATCCCCAGCAAGAAGACCAAGCCGGCGCCGGACGTGTTCCTCTATGCTGCCGAAAAGCTCGGCGCCAACCCGAAGAACACTTTCGTCATCGAGGATTCCGTGCACGGCATCGCCGGCGCGAGGGCAGCCGGCATGCGCGTGATCGGCTTCACCGGCGCCGGGCACAGCTATCCGGGCCACGCCGACGCGCTGACCGAGGCCGGCGCCGAAACGGTCATCCGGCGCTGGGCGGAACTCAACAGCACGATCGCGGCGCTGTCGGAGTGGTCGGAAGACGCTTAAATCCGTTCCGATCCCGGCCCTGCTTAGTTCGTCGCCGGTGCGCGTTTCTTCCGCTTGCCTTTCGACTTGTCCGCTGGGGCGGCCGGCGCGTTCTCGTCAAAGCCCGCATAGGCCTGGTAGTCCTTTGCGGAAGGCTCCGGCACCACGACATTGGTATCGGTGAAGACGAACTGGGTTGCGGCGGACGGATCGGCGACCTGCACCTGGTACTGGTGGAGCTGCGAATAAAGCACCTCGTCGCCGTGCTGGACGGCGATGCGGATCGGCATCGTGACGGTTCCGGGAGCGAACATTGGACCCGGCACGACCTTGCCCGCGACCGCGATCTTCATAGACAGCTGGCCATTGGCATGGGTGCAGTCGCGCGTCATATCAGAAATGGAGGCCTGGTAGATGATTTTCGACGGATCGTGATCAGGATCGACCGGCTGGCCGTTGGGTCCGGTCTGGGCGGCAGCGGCGGCCGCGTCGGCCTCGGCTTGCGCCGCTGGATCGAGCTTCTTTTTCTTCGCCTTCGCCGTCCCGCCCTTGGCATAGGTGTTAAAATAGGCTGTCCCGTCGCGCAGCGTCACTTTCGGGCAATAGGCCTGCAACTGGCTGGCGAGTATCTTGGGGTCCTGCGGCGGTATCGGAGCTGTCGGATCGGGTTTCTTGCCGATGCCGAGGTTCAATATGCCATTGTCGCTCGATTGGCAGCCGGCGGCGGCAAGCATAAAGCCGGTGAGCGCCAGACCCGCGACAAAGCGACGGTTGACCGATAAAAACGCCATGAAACTGCACTTCCCTCTCACAAAGCCGGTGACGTATAGCAACGGCGCGGCAAAAATGCGACTGAGCCGGCTCGGAAAATTAACCAATTGCCGTGGATGACGCGAGCGGCAGCAATGGGCCTTTTACGATGCAATATGTGAGTACCCGCGGCGATGCGCCCGCGCTTGGATTTTCAGACGCGGTGCTGGCCGGGCTGGCGCGCGACGGCGGGCTTTACGTGCCCTGCGAATGGCCGCGGTTTTCGCCCGCCGACATCCGCGCCATGCGCGGGCTTGCCTATCCCGACCTTGCCATCCGTGTGCTGACGCCCTTCCTCGGCGGCGAGATCGCGGCGCCCGTCTTCGAACGGCTGGTGCGCGAGGCCTACGCGACTTTCCGGCATGAAGCCGTCTGCCCGCTGGTTCAGACCGGCAAGAACACCTTCATCCTCGAGCTGTTCCACGGCCCGACGCTGGCGTTCAAGGACGTGGCGATGCAGTTGCTGGCGCGGTTGATGGATCACGTGCTTTCCGAGCGGGGCAAACGCGCCACCATCGTCGGCGCGACCTCCGGCGATACCGGGGGTGCCGCGATCGACGCCTTCGCCGGCCGCGACCGCACCGACATCTTCATCCTTTTCCCGCATGGCAAGGTCTCGCCGGTGCAGCAGCGGCAGATGACGACGTCGAGCACCGCCAACGTCCATGCGCTGTCGGTCGAAGGCAATTTCGACGACTGCCAGGGCCTGGTGAAGGACATGTTCAACGACCACGCTTTCCGCGACAGGGTGTCGCTGTCGGGCGTCAATTCGATCAACTGGGCCCGCATCATGGCCCAGATCGTCTATTATTTCTCGTCCGCCCTGTCGCTCGGCGCGCCGGACCGGCCGGTTTCCTTCACCGTGCCGACCGGCAATTTCGGCGACATCTTTGCCGGTTACGCCGCAAAGCGCATGGGCCTGCCGATCGAGCGGCTGATCATCGCCACCAACGACAACGACATCCTGGCGCGCACGCTCGCGAGCGGCGAATATCGCACCAGGGGCGTGTTCGCCACGACCTCGCCGTCGATGGACATCCAGGTGTCGTCGAATTTCGAGCGCCTGCTGTTCGAGGCGGCTTGCCGCGACGCCGAAACGGTGCGCCGCTACATGAACGGGCTGAAGCAGTCCGGCGCCTTCACCATCGAGGAAGGCGAACTTGAGCGCATCCGCGCCGAGTTCGACGCCGGCCGCGCCACGGTGGACGAGGTCGCCGCCACCATCCGCGCGACGCTCGAGAAAAGCAACTACCTGCTCGATCCGCACACGGCCGCCGCCGTTCATGTCGCAGCCGCCCACGCCTCCGGCCCGGTGCCCATGGTGGTGCTCGGCACCGCGCATCCGGCGAAATTCCCGGCCGCGGTCGAGGCAGCGAGCGGCGTCACCCCTGCCCTGCCCGCATGGCTAGGCGGCTTGATGACAGCCGACGAAAAATACACGATACTTCCATCCGACTTGAAAATGGTGGAAGATTACGTGAACCGCCACTCGCGGGCGGCGCGTTAGGGAGTACTTGCCATATGGGTGTTGAGGTAAGCCGTCTGTCGAACGGCCTGACAGTCGCCACCGAAACCCTTCCAAGCATCGAATCGGTTGCCCTAGGGGCCTGGGTGAAGTCCGGCGCCCGCAACGAGCGCGACGAAGAGCATGGCATGGCCCATCTGCTCGAGCACATGGCGTTCAAGGGCACGAAGCGCCGCAGCGCCTTCCAGATCGCCTCGGAAATCGAGAATGTCGGAGGCGAGATCAACGCCGCCACCAGCGTCGAGACGACCTCCTATTATGCCAGGGTGCTTTCCGACGACGTACCGCTGGCGGTCGATATCCTGGCCGACATCCTGCAGGAATCCGAATTCGATCCCGACGAGCTGGAGCGGGAGCAGCATGTGATCCTGCAGGAGATCGGCGCCGCGCACGACACGCCCGACGACATCGTCTTCGACCGCTTCACCGAAACCGCCTTCCGGCATCAGACCATCGGCCGCTCGATCCTGGGCACGCCGGAGACGGTCAAATCCTTCACTTCCGGACAGTTGCACGACTTCATCGAGCGGCAATACGATGCCGAGCGCATGGTCCTCGTGGCGGCCGGCGACATCAAGCACGACAATTTCGTGCGCGAGGTCGAGAAGAAGCTCGGCGGCTTTCGCGCCAAGGCGGCGGGCAATATCCCGCAATACGCGCAATATGTCGGCGGCGACTTCCGCGAGGACCGTGACCTGATGGACGCGCAGATCGTGCTCGGCTTCGAAGGCCGCGCCTATCATGTGCGCGACTTCTACGCCTCGCAGGTGCTGTCGATGATCCTGGGCGGCGGCATGTCGTCCAGGCTGTTCCAGGAAGTGCGCGAGAAGCGCGGCCTCTGCTACTCGGTCTATGCCTTCCACTGGGGTTTTTCCGACACCGGCATCTTCGGCGTGCACGCCGCCACCGGGCAGAGCGACATCGCGAAGCTGGTGCCGGTGATCATCGACGAGTTGCAGAAGGCCGGCCAGAGCATCCAGCAGGAAGAGCTCGACCGGGCGCGCGCGCAATATCGCGCCGGCCTCATCATGTCGGCCGAAAGCCCGGCCAGCCGCGCATCTCAGATCGCCAGGCAGATGCTCCTGTTCGGCCGGCCGATCGCCAAGGAGGAATTGATGGAGCGGCTTTCGGCGCTGACCGTCGAGCGGCTGACCGATCTCTCCTCGCGGCTGTTCTCGACCAAGCCGACGCTCACCGCGGTCGGCCCCGTGGGCACGCTTGCGCCCTACGAGGCGATCCTCGAATCGCTTGCGGGTCCGCAGACGACGGCCCGCCGGCTCGCCGTCTAGCCTCCGTTCCAGAGCCGTGTTCGCGCTCCCTTTCTTTCGCCGCGACCTGCCGGCATTGAAGGGCGAAAAGGTCACGCTGCGCGTGCCTCTGACCAACGACTATCGCGAATGGTCGACGGTGCGCGGCGAAAGCCGCGCCTTCCTCGAACCCTGGGAGCCGCGCTGGCAGCCGGACGAGCTCGACCGCACCGCCTGGCGGCTGCGCATCAGCCGCTACCGCGAGGATTACGCGCAGGGCACGGCCATCGCCTTCTTCATCTTCGAAAAATCGAGCGGCAAGCTTGCCGGCGGCATCACGCTCGGCAACATCCGCCACGGTGTCGCGCAGAGCGGCCATATCGGCTACTGGATCGGCGAACGCTTCGGCAGCCGCGGCCTGATGACCGAGGCGGTCAAGCTGGTGTCGCGTTTCGCTTTCGATACGCTGAGGTTGCACCGGATCGAGGCTGCCTGTATTCCCGAAAACGCCCGGTCGATCCGCGTGCTTGAAAAAGCCGGATTCCGGCGCGAAGGACTTCTCCGATCCTATCTCAGGATCAACGGCATCTGGCAGGATCACTACCTCTACGCCCGGATCGCGGACGATCCGCCGGGTGATGGAACGAAGGGCTGAATGTGACGAATTTTTCGCGATTAGCGTCGCTGTTCGCCCTTATCCTGGCGGTCGTCGTCACGTTTTTTGCGGCCACGCCGGCTTTCGCCGTCGAGCCGATCAAGATCGCGCGCGACGACAAGGCGCTTGACCTTTCCGGTGCCGTGCAAATCTACCGGAACCAGGGCGAGAACTTCCAGGTCTCGACCGCGCCAGGCCCCGACGGCATCGTGCGGCGCATCGAGGTGGAGGCCAATGACGCCCGCTCCAGCGGCGACTGGGCCGTCTTCGCGCTGGCCAACACCACCGACCAGCAGCTCGACCGGCTGATCGTCGCGCCGCATTTCCGCCTGGTGAACTCCGGCATCTTCTGGCCCGACCTCGGCTCGACGCGCATCGCCGCGATCACGCCCAGCGAGGGCTTCGCGCTCGACCGCCAGACAAGCCCCGACGCCGACGTGTTCCGCGTGACGCTGAACCCCGGAACGGTGGTGACCTTCATCGCCGAGCTCGCCTCGCCGAAACTGCCGCAGGTCTATCTCTGGGAGCCGGATTCCTACAAGGACTCGGTCAATTCCTACACGCTGTTCCGCGGCATCGTCATCGGCATCTCAGGCCTCCTGGCGCTGTTCCTGACGATCCTGTTCGTGGTCAAGGGAACCTCGATGTTTCCGGCAACGGCGGCGCTCGCCTGGGCGGTGCTGGCCTATATCTGCGTCGACTTCGGCTTCCTCAACAAGATCATCGAGATATCGCCCGGCAACGAGCAGATATGGCGGAGCG
>NZ_RZRX01000266.1:0-8196 GCF_003997405.1 Mesorhizobium sp. M2A.F.Ca.ET.042.01.1.1 | reverse complement strand
CGATAGACCTTCTCGCAGGCCTGGGTGGTGATGGAGGCGGAGGCCTCGGCGCCGACCTCGATCGTCCAGCCGAGGCGGTCGCCGCCGGTCATTCCGCCGGCCGTGTTGATGAGCACCGCCTCGAGCGGATCGCCCTGCACCGCCGGCAGGCGGATTTTGGCCGATCCGTCCTGGTAGAGCCGCTGCAGGCGCGTCCGGCCATCGCTCTTGCCGCAGAAAAGCCTGGCTCGCCCGGCAACACGTTGCGCGGCAGGCAAAGCAGCGCCGGCCAAAGGCAAGGCGGGTGTCAGGGCGTTGTCGATCGTGTCCACGTTTCCAGGTTAAGCACTCCGGCGGCTTTGTCGATATATCGCTTGTTGCTTGACATCGTTTTGGTTTCTATAGAGGGAAGCCACCCTGGAGCGGTCGCGCGGTGTCTGGCGAGGTAAGGGCAACGGCGTTGTTGGATCCGGGGACCAAAAAAGGGCGCTGATCAGTTGGCGTCGGGAAACGACAGGGAAGGAACCGAATGGCTGACCAGCTGACGACCGAGATCATCGAAAAGATCAAAGCGCATGCCGACACCGGTGGTGAGGAAATCACCGCCAGCACCGATCTCGGAACGCTCGGCATTCATTCGCTGGAATTGACCGAGATCATCTTCGATCTCGAGGAGAAGTACGGCATCGAGATCGAGATGAACACGGTCGATGCCTGGAGCAACCTGAAGAACGTCGGCGACATGGTCGAGGCGGTTCGCGAACTGATCGCGAAAAAAGCCTGACTGCATGCAAAAACGCGTCGTCATCACCGGTATTGGCGGGATTTGCGGGCTCGGCAACGATGCGCCGGCGATGTGGGACGCCATGCGCGCCGGCCGCTCGGCGATCGGCCCGATCGACAATCCGTCGCTGCATGACCTCAAGGTCAAGACCGGCTGCGAAATCAAGGAACTGCCCGAACATGGCATCGACCGCAAGCAGGTCGTGTCGATGGACCGTTTCAGTCTGCTGGCGGTGATCGCCGCGCGGGAAGCGATGCGGCAATCCGGCCTGACGGCGCATGCCGACAACACCTACCGGATGGGCGCAATCGTCGGCATCGGCGTCGCGGGCTTCGAGACTATCGAGGAGAATTACCGCGCGATCCTGCTCGAGGGGCGCAACCGCGCCGCCATCTTCACCGTGCCGAAAGTGATGCCGGGCGCGGCCGCCGGGCAGGTGAGCATGGCGCTCGGGCTGCGCGGCCCTGTCTTTGGGGCTACCTCGGCCTGTTCGTCGGCCAACCATGCAATTTCCACGGCGGTCGACCAGATCAGGCTCGGCCGCGCCGACGTGATGGTTGCCGGCGGCACCGAAGCGCCGCTGGTATGGGGCGTGCTCAAGGGCTGGGAGGCGCTCAGGGTGCTTTCGCCCGACACGTGCCGGCCATTCTCGGCCGACCGCGCGGGGCTTGTGCTTGGCGAAGGCGCCGGCATGGCGGTGCTCGAAAGCTACGATCACGCAATGGCGCGCGGCGCCACCATCCTGGCGGAGATCGCCGGCGTCGGGCTTTCCGCAGATGCCTCCGACATCGTCGCGCCGACCGTCGAGGGACCGGAAGCGGCGATGCGCTTCTGCCTGGCCGATGCCGGGCTCAATCCGGAAGACGTCGACTACCTCAACGCGCATGGCACCGGCACCAAGGCCAATGACCAGATCGAGACCGCCGCGATCAAGCGCGTCTTCGGCAACCACGCCCCTTCGCTCTCAGTGTCCTCGACCAAGTCGATGCATGCGCATTGCCTCGGCGCTTCCGGCGGGCTGGAGATGATCGCCTGCGTGATGGCGATCCGCGACGGCATCGTGCCGCCGACCGCCAACTATCGCGAGCCCGACCCGGAATGCGACCTCGACGTAACGCCCAACACGGCGCGCGAGCGCAAGATACGCGCCGCGCTCAGCAACAGTTTCGCCTTCGGCGGAACCAATGCGGTGCTGGCCTTCAAGGCGGTCTGATCACAATCCCGGTTGACTGTATGTGCATCGGCCGCCGGTGGCTGGTGTATTGATCCCGGCCGGCCGGGGACCTAATTCTTCCTCACCCCGCCGTATTCTTTGCCACCCATTGTGAGCGCCGCCCGGCGCCAGCCCTATCCGGAGTTTCCGATGACCGACCTGTCCGCCTTTCCGATCGCCAAGCGCTGGCCGGCCAAGCAGCCCGAGCGCCTGCAGCTCTATTCGGCCACGACGCCCAATGGCGTGAAGGTCTCGATCGCGCTGGAGGAAATCGGCCTGTCCTATGAGCCGCATTATGTCGATATCGGCAAGAACGAGAGCTGGACGCCGGAGTTCCTGTCCCTGAACCCGAACGGCAAGATACCGGCCATCATCGACCCGGACGGCCCGGACGGCAAGCCGATCGGCCTATTCGAGTCCGGCGCCATCCTGCTCTATCTGGCCGACAAGACCGGCAAGCTCATTCCCGCCGATCCGGCACGGCGCTACGAGACGATCCAGTGGGTGTTCTTCCAGATGGCGGCGATCGGCCCGATCTTCGGGCAGGTCGGCTTCTTCCACAAATTCGCCGGGCGCGAGATCGCCGACAAGCGGCCGCTCGAACGCTACCGCGACGAATCGCGGCGGCTGATCGGCGTGCTTGAAACGCGGCTGAAGGGCCGCAAGTGGATCATGGATGACGACTACACGATCGCCGATGTGTCGATGCTGGGCTGGGTGCGCAACCTGATCGGCTTCTACGAAGCGCGCGAGCTGGTCGGTTTCGATGATTTCCCGACCGTCGCAGAATGGCTGGAGCGCGGCCTGGCGCGGCCGGCGGTGAAAAGGGGCCTCGCCATTCCAGCGAAAGGCTGAAGACGGTTCCGGTAAACGCGTGCGGCACAAAAAAGTCCTGCGGGCGCGCCCATGCCGGGCTGGTTTCGACGCTCGGCGCTTTGGCTGAAGGTAGCGGTGGGCTAAGCGGGCGCGGCTAGCGCCCACGTTGGAGATTAGCTGAAACCCCATGACGTCGGCATACTCAGGCTTGACCCGAGTATCCATGCCGTGCCCGCTGCCGTAGAGCGCAACCGTGCAGAATTCTGTAACCGCAGCAACGCTTTAGCGTCACGGCATGGATTCAGGGTCTGCGCGCGTCGCTTCGCTCCTTGCTCCGCCCTGGATTGACGACCGAGCTGTCTTGACGGCCAACCGCGAAGGTCCGGCTCGGCGACTTCGCCGTCCGGAATCGCGTAAAAAGGGACTATTTCGCCTTGGCCTTTCCACCACCACGGCCAAGCACGGACGCAGCCAGCCTTGCCGTCGCTACCACCGCGCCGGTCGCAACGCTGGCAACGGTGCGGATCGGGCCCGACGTCTTCGTTGCCGACTTGTGCGGCCTATGCGCCTTGGGCGCGACCTTGTGGGCCACGGCTGGCGTTACTTTCTTCGGGGCCGCCTTGCCGAAAGCCGGCTTGGCGTCCTTCGACCGCTCGGCGATCGCCGGGCCGGCGCCCGCCTTGGCCTGCGTCGTCCTGGATTGGGTGGCCCTGGTTTTTTTGGCCACGGGCTTTCTGCTGTTGGTTGCCATCTGACAGTTCCTGCTCGCTTCTTTTCGCAATTCCGGACGGAAAGCGGCTGTGCGCTTCCCTGGGATTGCTCCGGCGCCGGACAATTCGGGATAGGCTGATAACGGCGTGAAAACCTTAAAGTTCCCGTCCGAAAATATCGAAAATTGAGCAGGTTAACCAATCGCCAGGGTCATTGATCAATGACCCGTCATTGACCGATGACCATGTCGGCCGGCCGGCGCCGTGCCAGCACCCGCTCGATGTTGGGCATGTCGTTGGAGGCGATCCAGGCGCGGGCGTCCTCATCCGACTTGCCATGCTCGCGCCAGCGCTCCATCAGCCGGCGCTCGAGTTCGTTGCGGGGCACGTCGACGAAAATGGTGAAATCGAACAGAGGCGCCAGCCGCGACCACGGCTCCTCGTCGAGCAGCAGGTAGTTGCCCTCGACCAGGATGAACTTGGTGTCGGCGGAAACGATCTCGGCCGCCGCGCGCGACAGTTCGATGCCGCGGTCGAACACCGGAATGGCGATGTCGGGTTCGCCGGAGCGGATGCGCTTCAACAGCGTCTCGAAGCCGGCGAAATCGAAGGTTTCCGGCGCGCCCTTGCGCGGTCGCAGGCCACGGCGGTTGAGGATGACGTCGTCATAGTGGAAGCCGTCCATCGGCACGACCTCGGATGTGCCGTCAGGCAGAAGCTCATGCAGGTTCGCCGACAGCGTCGACTTGCCGGAGCCCGGCGGACCGGCAATGGCGACGACGAAGCGCTTGGCCTTGCCGGCGCGCTTGAAGATGGCGGCTGTGATATGGGCGATCTCAGACATCGGCGGCTCTTCGGTAAGATTGCGGCCGGCATTTTGGCGGGTGTCGGTGGAAATTTCAAACTGGGATCGCTGATGCCGAAGTTTCGATCGCTTACCCACCTTCGAGATTAGCCGAGACGCCCATCTCATCGTCATCCACGGGCGGAGCAAGGAGCGAAGCGACGCGCGCAGACCCGAGGATCCATGCCGTGACGTTGAGGCGTTACAACGGTGCAGAATTCTGCTCCGCTTGTGTCCTTCGGCCAAGGTAACGGCATGGATTCCAGGGTCTGCGCGCGTCGCTTCGCTCCTTGCTTCGCCCTGGAATGATGAATTTCAGAGCTCACGCCGGAAGCGAGCGCCCGATGCGCAGGAAGTCGCCGTCGAACGGCGCCTCCTTCACCGCGCCGTTCGGGGCAAGGACGCGCAAACGATCGGTCACCGCCTCGATCTCGGCAGGCGCATCGGCCTCGGCGAACGGAACCGCGCCGATGACATGGCGAAACGACACCGACCGCCCCTCGGCCAGCGCGAAGGCCGTGGCCACGCCTTCATGCTTCAGCCAATTGTCGCCGAGCGAGGCGGCATGGCCCATCGCGCTGCGGCCGTCCTCGATGCCGAGCACGCCGAGATGGCGGCCGCTCCAGGGCGCGTAGTCGCGGCCGCCGTTCGAGAACCAGAGCATGGTGACGGGCAGTTCGGCCGGGTTCTTCAGCACCAGAACCAGGTCCTGCTCGGCGCGCCGCGCGATCGCCGTCCAGCCCGGGCCGCCATGATCCGCCTCGACCAGGGTGATGAAATCCTCGCGCCTGTCATCCATGCGGTAGTCGGTGAGGTCGGTGGTGCCGCCGGCGGCGAGCGGAAACTGCGTGAGGTCGGCGGCGCGGGCCGGATAGGCCAGCATGAAGCGGCCGCGCGCCGGGTCGGGCTCAAGCGGCGTTGGGGGCGTGACAGCGACGCGCTTGGGCGAGAAGGCGAGCCGGCCGCCGCCTTGCATGACCGTCATCGGATGATGGGCGGCGGAGATGGCGCCGGAGCCGCCGGAGAAGACGTGCTCCTGGTACAGGAACGGGTGGCCGTCGCGCAGCGTGAAGATCTTGTCGACGGCGGCGCCCATCACCTTGCGGCGCAGCCGGAACACGGCCCGCCAGCCGCCGGCGATGGCAGCGCTTTCGACGACGTCCCATTCGCTGTTGGCCGGCCAGCCATGCAGAGGTGCCGCCTCGACGTCGCTGGCGGAGAAGGGCGCGCAGAGGAAATCGCCGGAGAGGCGCACCGTGCCCTCAGGCAGGTTCGCAGGCAATGTCTCGCGCGGCGAGCCGACCCAGGGCGCGCGATGCAGGGGGTTCAGGATGCGGCCGTCGGCCTCGACCTCCATGGCAGCGATATGGCCGACGGCGAGATCGAGCGAGACGGAGATGCCCTTTGCGCCGATCGTGACCGTGTCCATGAATGCCTCCCGCGAATCTTTTCTCGCGGGGAGCAAAGCCCGTCGAATGCCTCCTGTGCAAGCAGCGCGATCGGCATTTTGCATCAGTTCCTCCCCCTTGTGGGGAGGGTCGGCGAGCGGTCGGAGCAAAGCGGAGACCGGTCGACGGGGAGGGGTCTGAAAAAAGAGTCTTTTCGACCCCCACCCCGATCCGCTGCGCGGATCGACCCTCCCCACAGGGGGGAGGGTGGAGCCCTACTGCCTTTTATACTCCCGCACCGGCGACTTCGTGCCATCCGTATAGGTGACCTGCACCGCCATCGATTTCACGTCGTCCTTGACCTTGAAATAGGGCTGGTAGTCGGAGGGAATGGCATAGGGGTCCTTAGCGTCGCAGGGCGGCATCTTGATCTCCTTGTCGAGCGCGGTGCCGTTCAGGCTGTAATGCACCGCCTTGATGGCGCAGCGGTAGGAGAGCATCTGGGTGAAATAGACCAGGCCGCGATTGCCGCCGGAATCGAAAGCGATCCACGACGTCCAGAACTGGTCGAGGATCTGCTTGTTCTCCTGCTGGAGCGCGCCGTCGGGGTCGAAGCGGATGTCGAACGGGCCGGTCTCGCGGCCGCGGATGTCGAGATATTTTATCGCGATGGTGGTGGCGGCGGTGCTGTCCGGCAACTCGAAGCTCGGATTGGGCATCGGCTTGCCGGTGCGCTGGTCGTTCATCGCCATCACCCCGGTGTCGGTGAACGGGCCGGAATCGCCGAGACGCCAGGAAATCGCCGTCGCCGGCTCGGGCAGCGAGATCGTCATCGACCAGCCGGCGTTGGAGCGCATCGGCGTCAGCGTCGGCACGAAGCGCGACGGGTCGAGCACGTCGCTCAACGCCGTCAGCCGGCTGCGGCTGCGGTCCAGCCAGTCGGCCAGTTGTGTCTGGTCGACGAAATATTTGAGCAGGCCGCCGTCCTTCTCGTAGGCGACGAATTTGCTCAGCGCCTGCGCCTCGCTGCGCTTGTCGGCGAGCGTCTGGCTGCCGAGGCGATCCTCGGAAAATTCCTGCGCGAGCAGAAAGTAAGCCGGCGCGTAATCGGGGTTGGCCGCGATGAAGGCGTTGAGCTTGTCGAGCCGCTGCGCGTCGTCGAACTGCAACAGATGCACGAGCTTGATCGACGGCGCCTTGGCCTTTTCGGCAAGCTGTCCAAACACTTCGCGCGCGCCGGCCTTGCCGTCCTGGACCCTGAGCAGCGTGGCAAAGCGCGTATAAGGATCGATCGCGTCGACGTCGAAGCCGGCAAAGGCAAGATAGGAGCGGCGGGCGTTGAGCATGTCGCCGGCGAGCTCATAGACGCGGGCATTGTGGTAGAACTCGTCCGGGCGCTTCGGATCGGCGATTGCGCCGCCCTGCGCCGAGAGCTGGGCAAAACCCTTGGCGATCGTGTCGATCGAAGCGGCGATCTGCTCGGTGGTCGCCTGCAGCTTTTCAGCCTGCGCCCGCTGCTGTTGCTGGCCGGCGGCCAAGGTGTCGGTCGTCTGCTTGACCGCCTCGACAGTCTTCTGCGTCTCCGCGCCTTGCGCCGACTGCTGCTGTTGGGCGGAAGCGATCTGCTCAGTCTTCTGCGCCACCGTATCCGTGGTCTGCTTGACCGCCTCCACGGTCTTCTGCGTCTCGGCGCCCTGCGCCGACTGCTGCTGTTGGGCGGAAGCGATCTGCTCGGTCTTCTGCGCCACCGTATCCGTGGTCTGCTTGACCGCCTCCACGGTCTTCTGCGTCTCGGCACCCTGCGCGGTCTGCTGTTGCTGGGTGGACGCGATCTGCTCGGCGGTCTTGGCGACCGTATCGGTCGATTTCTTGACCTCCTCGACCGTTTTCTGCGTCTCGGTGACAGTCTGCTCGATCTTCGCCACCTTCTGCGAGACGATGCCCAGCGATTGCTGCAGCTCGGCGACGGCAGGCACAAGGTTGGCGATCACGCCGTTCTGCGAATTCGTTTCCTGCTGGATGCCGTAGACACCGCCGGCGATCGCCGCCGCACTGGTGGCGAAGATCAGCGCCGGCATCGCCTTGGCGGCCAGCACCAGGCGCAGCACCATGGCGACGGCGATGATGATGGCCGCGACGGCGGCGACCAGGGCAATGTAGGCGGCAAAGGGCCCGAGCGGATTGAGCACATCGCCGACCGCGCCGCTGATGAAAGCAAAGCTCGCCGCCCATTTGCCGGTGCGGCTGAGCGACGCCCTGAGCAACGAGGTCGTACCCGTGGCGATTTCCGACATGCCGGTCCCCCCAAATCCAAGCCGCGACATATTAGCGGAAAGCTGGGGCGGATGGCAAAAGGGGGTCGAGCCGGGCATGGACTGCCCCTCACCCAGCCTCCGCTTCGCTCGGCTGACCTCTCCCCGGCGGGGAGAGGAGATTGTCAGCGCCGGCGCCAACCTCTTCTC
>NZ_RZRX01000265.1:0-8261 GCF_003997405.1 Mesorhizobium sp. M2A.F.Ca.ET.042.01.1.1 | reverse complement strand
GAAGGATGGCGGCCTGACCTGCCGCCGCTTCAGCGCCACGCGCGAGAGCTTCGACGGCGTCGCGCTCTACAAGGGCGAGCTGTGCCTCGCCGGCGCCGGCGGCTGGCGCATGCAGGAGTTCAAACCGCTCTGATTTAGGCAGCGCAAATCCCTCTTGCGCCACTGGAATTTCTTCCTATGCGAGCGCATATAGGGTGCAACCGTGAATTCAATCTCTCTTGCAGGCAGGAAGCATGCGCGACCCCTATGAGGTGCTGGGCGTTGCCAAGAACGCATCGGCCAAGGACATAAAATCGGCTTACCGCAAGCTCGCCAAGAAGCATCATCCGGACCAGAATCCGAATGATCCCAAGGCGAAGGACCGTTTTGCCGCCGCCAACCAGGCTTACGAGATCGTCGGCGACGAAAAGACACGCGCCGCCTACGATCGCGGCGAGATCGACGCCGAGGGCAAGCCGAAATTCCAGGGCTTTGAAGGCGCGGCCGGCGGCGACCCGTTCGCCGGGTTCCGCCGCCAGCAGGGCCCGGGCGGCGCGCATTTCGAATTCCGCACCGGGCGTCCGGGCGGCGATCCGTTCGACGGCAACAGCGACATCTTCAGCCAGATCTTCGGCGATGCCTTTTCCGGCGCCCGCGGCGCTGGCCGGGGCGATCGCCGCCAGCCGGTGCAGGCTGCCGACCTCAACGTCACCATGGACATCAGCGTCGAGGAGGCGGCCACCGCCGATAAGGTGACGGCGATGTTCCCCGACGGCCGCAAGGTCGCGGTCAAGCTGCCGGCCTATGTCGAGGACGGCCAGACGATCCGCCTGAAGGGCCAGGGCGAGCAGGGGCCTGGACAGCCGGGCGACGCGCTGGTCAAGATCCACATCCGCCGTCACCCGCGCTACCGCATCGAGGGCCGCGACCTGCATGTGGATCTGCCTGTCGATCTGGCCGACGCGGTGCTCGGCGCCAAGGTGGCGGTCGAGACGCCGACCGGCAAGCTCGCGGTCAACGTTCCGGCATGGTCGAGCTCGGACAAGGTGTTGCGGCTGAAAGGCCGGGGCTTGCCGGAAAAGGCCGGCGGCCACGGCGATCTCTATGCCCATGTGCGGCTGATGCTGCCGGAGGGCGGCGATGCCGAGCTTGAGGCCCTGATGCGCCGCCAAAAAGGCTGATCGAGGGAATTTTGTTCCCGTTACAGTGTCTTTTGAGCGCTTGAAGGGGCTCTGTGCCTGTGCGATAGGGCTCTCCACAAAGCGGATATTCTTGCGGAGAGCTTGCACATGGCAGGTGGACAGGGCCTGATGGCCGGTAAGCGAGGCCTGATCCTGGGCGTCGCCAACAATCGGTCGATCGCTTTCGGCATCGCCAAGGCTTGCGTCGATCACGGCGCCGAAATCGCGCTGACCTATCAGGGCGAGGCCTTCAAGAAGCGCGTCGAGCCGCTGGCGGCCGAGCTCAACGCGCATGTCGCCGGCCATTGCGACGTCACCGACCCGGAAAGCCTCGACGCGATCTTCGGCGACATCGCCGAGCACTGGGGCAAGCTCGACTTCCTCGTCCATGCCATCGCCTTCTCCGACAAGGACGAGCTCACCGGCCGCTATGTCGAGACGACGCGCGACAATTTCCTGCGCACCATGGACATCTCGGTGTTTTCCTTCACCACCATCGCCAAGCGCGCCGAGCCGCTGATGACCGATGGCGGCTCGCTTTTGACGCTGACCTATTACGGCGCCGAGAAGGTGATGCCGCACTACAACGTCATGGGCGTCGCCAAGGCGGCGCTGGAAGCGAGCGTGCGCTATCTCGCCGTCGACCTCGGCGCCAAGAAGATCCGCGTCAACGCGATCTCGGCCGGGCCGATCAAGACGCTCGCCGCCTCCGGCATCGGCGATTTCCGCTACATCCTGAAGTGGAACGAGTACAATTCGCCGCTGAAGCAGACGGTCACCCAGGAAGAGGTCGGCGATTCCGGTGTCTACTTCCTGTCCGACCTGTCGCGCGGCGTGACCGGCGAGGTCCATCATGTCGATTCCGGCTATCATGTCGTCGGCATGAAGGCGGTCGACGCGCCGGACATTTCGACCGTCAAGGACTGATCTTCCGCCTATCCTTCGTCCAAGCAATTCCAGGAAAAGTGCGAAGCGGTTTTCCGTCCGGAATTGCTAGCAAAAACAAATAGCGTCCGACCTTGGAAGACCTGATGTACCCGCTCGTCTACATCGCGCGCCACGGCCAGACCGAGTGGAATACCCAGCGTCGCCTGCAGGGTCAGGCCGACACCGACATCAATGAGCTTGGACGCCAGCAGGCGACTGCCAACGGACGGCGCCTGGCCGCGATGATCGGCAAAGGTGAGGATTTCGACTTTGTCGCAAGTCCGATGCGGCGCACATGCGAAACAATGGAACTGATGCGCGCGGCAATGGGACTCGACCCGCTCGCTTACCGGACGGAGCCGCGTCTGGTGGAATTGAGTTTCGGCGAATGGCAGGGTTTTACGTTTCGGGAGCTCGAGGCAAGGCATCCTGGATCCACGCATGGCCGCCGCGCCGCCAAATGGGATTTCCAGCCGCCCGGCGAGGGCGCGGAAAGCTACGAGATGCTGCTCGAACGGGTGAAGCCTTGGTTCGACGCGCTTGACCGGCAGACGGTGTGTGTCACCCATGGCGGCGTCATGCGCTGCCTTTTCCGCCTCGTCACCGGCCTTTCCAAGCAGGAAGCCGCCAGTCTCGATGTCCCCCAGGACCGCCTGCTTCGGCTGGAAGGCCGGAGTTTGGAGTGGTTATAGGTCCGGGTGCGGCCGTGAAAGTCGTCATCCTTGGGCGCAGCGACGCGAAGCGGAGCGAAGACCCAGGGATCCATGCCGTGACATTCCCCGAATGGTAAAAACGGTGCGGAAAAGATCGTTCTGCACCGCTGCGAAGCTCTGACATAACGGCATGGATTCCAGGGGCTGCGCGCCGTCGCTACGCTCCTTGCTCCGCCCTGGAATGACGAAGCTTAGGCGTTCAAGCCCCTGGCCGGAAAAGTTAGTTCTGGTCGCTGTCGGGCAACTGCATATCGGTCACGACATTCTCGCCATTGCTCACGTCATAGGCGATGACGATGTCCATGCCCGGCTTCAGCGAGTCGATGTCGGTCTCGGCGTTGAGCTTGTAGGCCTTTCCGTCGTCAAGCGTCAGCGTCAGCGTGTCCTTGTCGACCTTCTTGATCAGGCCTTCGGTCTGGCCGGCGAAAGCGGCGGCGGTGGAAATCATGAGCATGGCGCAGGCGGCGCCAATCAGGGTACGCATCGTCGTCCTCTTTGGTCATTGCGCCGGCTGGTCAGCGGCGGGTCCTCAACGGCGGATGGGAAGAGAGCAGAAACCAACCGAATGTGTCAAAACTAAATCCGCCAGATCACAGTTTGATGCAGCCGTTTGACCACTATGGAAAACGCCAATAGAAGGCAGCCTGAGCCGGTTTCCTCACCGGGCAGGGCGTTTTTCATGTCGCACAACACATTCGGCCATCTTTTCCGCGTCACCACCTGGGGTGAAAGCCATGGCGCGGCGCTCGGCTGCGTTGTCGACGGCTGCCCGCCCGGCATCCGCTTCAGGCGCGAGGACATCCAGGCCGAGCTCGACCGCCGCCGCCCGGGGCAGTCGCGCTTCGTCACCCAGCGCCGCGAGCCGGACGAGGTCAAGATCCTGTCCGGCTTCATCCTCGACGAGGATGGCGAGACGATGATCACCACCGGCACGCCGGTGTCGATGCTGATCGAGAATGTCGACCAGCGCTCCAAGGACTATGGCGAGATCGCCCGCCAGTACCGGCCGGGCCATGCCGACTACACCTACGACGTCAAATACGGCTTGCGCGACCATCGCGGCGGCGGCCGCTCCTCGGCGCGCGAGACGGCGGCGCGGGTCGCGGCCGGCGCGCTGGCGCGCAGGGTTGTGCCCGGCATGACGGTGCGCGGCGCGCTGGTCGCGATGGGCGAGAAGTCTATCGATCGCGCCAACTGGAACTGGAATTTCGTCGGCGATGCCGAAAATCCGTTCTTCACGCCGGATCCGGCCTCGGTCCCGGTCTTCACCGAGTACCTGGACGGCATCCGCAAGGCCGGTTCCTCGGTCGGCGCGGTGATCGAGATCGTCGCCGACGGCGTGCCGCCCGGGCTCGGCGCCCCGATCTACGCCAAGCTCGACCAGGACATCGCGTCCGGCCTGATGTCGATCAACGCCGTCAAGGGCGTCGAGATCGGCAACGGCTTCGAGGCCGCCCGCATCACCGGCGAACAGAACGCCGACGAGATGCGCATGGGCAATGACGGCAAGCCGGTGTTCCTGTCCAACCATGCCGGCGGCATACTGGGCGGCATCTCGACCGGACAGCCGATCGTCGCCCGCTTCGCCGTCAAGCCGACCTCGTCGATCCTGACGCCGCGCAAATCCATCGACAAGGACGGCAAGGATGTCGAGGTGATGACCAAGGGCCGCCACGACCCGTGCGTCGGCATCCGCGCCGTGCCGATCGGCGAGGCCATGGTTGCCTGCGCGATCGCCGATCATTATCTGCGGCACAGAGGACAGACGGGAAGGTGAGTGGTGAATGGTGAGTAGTGAATGGTAAGGCAGGATGTTACGTCACGCCCAACCAGTGATTTCTCGCTACTCACTACTCACTACTCACTACTCACTACTCACCATTCACCGCGAGCGAAGCGAGCGCCCATGCCCTACGACCAGAAGAAGATCGTCGAAGCGATCCGCGCCTTCGAGCGCGGCGAGATCGTTGTCGTCATGGACGATGACGGGCGCGAGAACGAGGGCGACCTGATCGTCGCCGCCGTGCATTGCACGCCGGAGAAGATGGCCTTCATCGTGCGCAACACCTCCGGCATCGTCTGCACGCCGATGCTGCGCGAGGATGCGAGGCGCCTGAATCTCGCGCCGATGGTGGCGGACAATGATTCGGCCCACACCACCGCCTTCACCGTCAGCGTCGATTTCAAGCATGGCACGACGACAGGCATTTCCGCCGACGACCGCACGCTGACCGTGCGTAACCTCGCCAACGGCAATGTCGGCCCGTCGGATTTCGTGCGCCCCGGCCACATCTTCCCGCTGATCGCGCGCGAAGGCGGCGTCTTGATGCGCTCCGGCCATACGGAGGCCGCGGTCGACCTCTGCAAGCTTGCCGGCCTGCCGCCGGTCGGCGTCATTTCAGAGCTGGTCAATGACGACGGCACGGTCAAGCGCGGGCCGGAAGTGCAGGTCTTCGCCGAGGAGCATGGCTTGAAGCAGGTTTCGGTCGCCGACCTCATCGCCTACCGCCAGCGCAAGGAAACGCTGGTCCAGCGCGTCGCCTGTTCCGACATCGAAACGCCCGGCGGCAAGGCGCAGGCCTTCACCTACACGCTGCCATGGGATTCCATGCACCACCTGGCGGTCGTCTTCGGCGACATCCGCGACGGCGAGGAGGTGCCAGTGCGCCTGCATCCGGAGGATGTCGTGACCGACGTGTTCGGCACCAGCCACCGGCTGGACGGCATCATGAAGGCGATGGGCGAGCGCCGGCGCGGTGTCATCGTCTATCTGCGGGAAGGCTCGGTCGGCGTCGCGCATCAGGAGCGCAAGCGTCCGGTGAGCGGCGACCGCGAAGATCACGAAGAGGCTCGCCGGCGCGAGAACGAATGGCGCGAGATCGGCCTCGGCGCCCAGATCCTCAAGGATCTCGGCATCTCCTCGATCAACCTGATCGCCTCGCGCGAGCGCCACTATGTCGGCCTCGAGGGGTTTGGCATCCACATCGCCAAGACCGAGATTCTGTAGTCCGTCAGGGTTGGCGCCGGAGGTCTATGGCAGCCTGCCGGCGTTGCTGACCGACCGAAGCCTCCCCGACTTGGCCGAACCCTTCCGCAACGCAGGCGATTGGCCGAGACCTATGCGACGTCGTCATCCACGGGCGGAGCAAGGAGCGAAGCGACGCGCGCAGACCCGAGGATCCATTCCGTGACTTTCACGCGTTGCGACGGTGCAGAATTCCGCTCCGTCGCGTCCTACGATCAAGGTCACGGAATGGATCCTCGGGTCTTCGCTCCGCTGCGCGTCGCTTCGCCCGTGGATGACGACGTCGCGTAGGTCTCGGGCTAACCGCAACGTCGGCCGAATAATCGTCACTCCGCAGGCGCCACCGCTTCGCCTCTGTCCACATCGCAATCGTCCGTCGCCAGCCGGCATTGGCCGGCAAGCACGGTGACCAGCGCAATCGCGCCTGCAGCGATGGAGACCCAGAACCCGTTCTGCGGGCCGAAAGTGTCGACCATCCAGCCCGCGGCGAAGGAGCCCAGCGCCATGCCTATGCCGATGCCGGTCGTCACCCAGGTGACGCCTTCCGTCAGCATGGCCGGTGGCACGTGGCGCTCGATCAGGCCGAAGGCGGTGATGAAGGTCGGCGAGATCGCGACGCCGCTGACGAACACCGCCAGCGCCAGCGTCGGCACCGTATGGGCGAAGAGCAGCGGCAAGGTGGTGAGCGCGATCACGGTGACCGCGAGCGCCAGCTGCCGCTGCAGCGGCGCCTTCAGGCTGAGCGCGCCGACGATGATCCCAACCACGAAGGATCCCAGCGCATAGACGCCGATGACAAGGCTCGCCGCCTCAGGCTGGCCGAGCGCCTTGGTGATGGCGACGGTGGTGACTTCCGTTGTGGCGAAGGTCGCGCCGACGAAAATGAGGGCGAAAGTGATGATCTGCACCGGTCGCAGGCGGATCGCCGAGCCGGTCGCCCCATGCTCCGCCGGCCGCGCTGGCGGCTCCGTCGAGCGCTGCAGCAGGAATGCCGCTGAGCCCAGCGCAAGCAGCAGTGTGCTGACGACCATGCCGGCCTCGGGAAACAGCGCCGCGCTCAACCCCACCGACAGCGAGGCGCCGGCGACATAGACCAGTTCGTCCGCGGCTGACTCGAAAGCAAACGCCGTGTTGAGCTCCGGCCGATCGCGAAAGATCTCGGTCCAGCGCGCCCTGACCAGCGCCGGAATGCTGGGCATGGCGGCGGCGAGCAGGGCCGAACCGAACAAGGTCCATGCTGGCCAATGCCGGTTGGCCGCGATAATCAATGTCGCGAAGGCAAGCACCGAGACGAGCGTCATGGGCACCGCGATCGCCGGCTGGCCGCGCCGGTCCACCAGCCGCGACACATGCGGCGAAAGAAAAGCGTTGACCAGCGCATAGGTGGCCGAGACCGCGCCGGCCAGCCAGTACTCGCCATGCGTCTGCGACAGCATCGCCACGATGCCGATCGGCGCCATGGCGATCGGCAGGCGCGCGACGAAGGCGGCTGCGGCGAAGCCTTTCGTGCCGGGAGCCCGAAAGATGTCCGCATAGGAGTTTCGCATGATCCTGCTCCTCGACAAGGGTGCATACCACAATTACATACGTTGCGTATGTGAGATAGTTCATACGCCGCGTATGTCAATTGGCATACGAAGCGTATGTGAATAGGGCCAGAGCCATGCACAAACCGCGCAAGGAGATGATCGCCGAGACGCGCGCCAAGCTGATCGCGGCCGCCCGCCACGCCTTCGGCACGGTCGGCTATGCCGAGTCCTCGATGGACGATTTCACCGCGTCGGCCGGCCTCACGCGCGGCGCCCTCTACCATCACTTCGGCGACAAGAAGGGGCTGCTGCAGGCGGTGATCGCCGAGATCGACGGCGAAATGGCCTTGCGCGTCAACGAGGTGGCCTCGAAGGCGCCGACCCGTTGGCAGCATTTCGTCGACGAATGCACCACCTATATCGAAATGGCGCTGGAGCCGGAGATCCAGCGCATCATGTTCCGCGATGGCCCGGCGGTGCTCGGTGACCCGGCGCAGTGGCCGAATGCCAGCGCTTGCATCGCCTCGATGACCGACCACCTGACGAAGCTGCAGGAAGAGGGCGTGGTCGTCGCCGATGTCGACCCTGAAACAACCTCGCGGCTGATCAATGGTGCCAGCAGTCAGGCCGCGCAGCGCATCGCCAATTCAAATGATCCTGAAGCCACCTCGAAGAAGGCGATCGCCGCCTTCAAGCAACTGCTCGAAGGCTTGCGCAGCAAGCCGTGACGGTGCGCTTGGTTAACTTATTTGCCGGGTTGTGCACCGCTTTCAGGCCGGCGCAACCCTGCCGTGATTGACAATCAAAGGGGCGAGCGCATCCTCCCTTCCCATTCTCTTAAGGGCGGGAGAGTCGGGGCATGTGGGACTTCAGCATCGCCAGGTCGGTCTCCATCATGATGCGGACA
>NZ_RZRX01000264.1:0-8340 GCF_003997405.1 Mesorhizobium sp. M2A.F.Ca.ET.042.01.1.1 | reverse complement strand
AGGTTCTCGATGCCAACCGCGGCGAGCCGCTGCGAAAGCTTGGTGCGGCGAAAGGCACTTGGCCAGTGCTTGTGGATGACGATGTCGCCGGGCAGTGCCGCCACCTCGGCGCAGATTTCGGCGCCGTTGCTGCCCGCCACTGCGGAGCGGAATTCCTCGGTCAGGATCTCTTCCTGAAGGGCATAGCCGTCGCGTTCCTGCGGCTTCACCCAGGCTTGCGCGTGGATGACGGGCACGCCCGCCGCACGGGCGGTTGCGATCAGCGCAGCGGCATTGGCGAGCACCGCGTCATAGCCGGTGACCGGCCATGCGGCGCCGGGGCGGTATTCGTTCTGCAGGTCGATGACGAGCAAAGCGGTCTTGGCGAGGTTCATGGCTGATCCAAGGTATTGTCGAAGTCTGTGACGAAGCGGACAAGCAGACGGATCGCCTGATCGAGGTCGGCGATCTCCATTGCTTCATGCGGGTTGTGGCTGCCATTCTCATTGCGCACGAAGACCATCGCGGTCGGAATGCTTGCGCCGGCAAAGGTCGCCGCATCGTGCCCCGCCCCGCTCGGCACATGCGGCGCCCGGATCTGCAACGCGGTCGCAGCGCGATCTAGGCCCGCGATCAGCCCCGGTGACATCGTCGCCGGCTCCCAAGTGAAACGCTGCCCGAGTTCGAACGCCACGCCTCGCCTAGCGCTGACTTCGGGGAGAATAGTCCGAAGCCGCGCCTCGACACGTTCAAGAACCGTTGCGTCGGCGCTGCGCACGTCCAGCGTGAAGCCGAGCTCGCCCAGAACCCGGCTGCCGCCATGCTGTGTCGGATCGGATTGAAGCCGGCCGAAGGTGATCGTCGCCTCATGCCCTTCGCGTTCGAACGCATCCCATTCGATCTCAAGCGCGGCGACGAGATCGGCAAAGCCGAGCACGGCGTCATGTCGGGCAAAGCGCGGCTCGGCGCCGGAATGAGCGTAAGCGCCAAGGCATTTCGCATCGACATAGCGGAACCCGCCGGCAATCCCGGTGACGATGCCGACCGGCGCACCGGCGGCGACAAGGCGCGGCCCCTGCTCGATATGCACTTCGACGAAGGCCGCAATCTTGTCGGCATCGATACCAGGCACGCCGCGCCGCACGGCGTCGGGGTCAAACCCTTCCTCGCGCATATGATCAGCCAGCGTACGGCCGCTGTCGGATCGTTTTGCTTCAAGCGCCTCCGGATCGAGCAGTCCGAGCGCCACCTGGCTGCCCGGGTAGGACAATGGAAACCAGACCGCCTCCTCCGCGCGCGTCGCCAGCACGACGAGGTCGCGCGGCAATCGGATGCCTTGAGCCATCAGTTCCGCCATCAGGGCAAGGCCCGCCACGACGCCGGCGGCCCCATCGAAATTGCCGCCATGCGCCACACTGTCGAGATGCGAACCGACGACCAAAGCCGGCAGGTTCGGGTCGCGGCCACTGAGCGTCAAATAGAGATTGCCGGCGGCGTCGGTGCGTGCGACCGCGCCGAGCTTTTCTCCCTCGTTGCGCACGAGATCATGGGCGAAGCGCTCGCCCGGCCCGTAGGAGACGCGCGTGACGCCTGGCGCGTCGGCCGTGGCTTCAGCGAGTGTCTCCAGGATGCGTCCGGCCAGTTGACCTCCGGCCGTAAGGACGGCGCTGTTCATGAGGCAACCTTGCCGGCTTGGACACTGCGCAGCCGGTGCGGCGTCAGATCGTCCAGCGACACGCCTTGCCTCGCGACATCGTCCGGCAGGCCGCCGCCGGCGATCAGGCTGGCGCAGACGCGCGATAGCGCCGGCGAGGTCTTGATGCCGTAACCGCCCTGCCCGACCAGCCAGACGAAGTCGTGAAATTCGTCATCGGGACCGACCACCGGTGAGCCGTCGGAAACGAATGTCCGCAAGCCAGCCCAGGAGCGCGAGACACGCTGCACCTCGATCGTCGTCGCCCGTTCCAGACGCTCGGCGCCGATCGCGACATCGATGTCTTCGGCAAAGGCGTCCATCGGCGCCGATGGCGTGGCATCGGCCGGCGACACGAAGAGCTGCCCGGCATCCGGCTTGAAATAGAATTCGGCGCCGACATCGTTGACCAGCGGCCAGTCGGCTATGTCCATACCCGCAGGTGCGGGAATATTGAAAGCGGTGCGGCGCTTCGGCTGCAGCCCGATCGGACGGACGCCAGCCATGGCCGCGATCTCGTCGCCCCAGGCGCCGGCCGCATTGACGATCAGCGGCGCAAGGAATGGTCCCGCTTCCGTCTCGACCCGCCACTGTCCGCCCTGCCTGCCGATGCCTCTGACACCAGCCTTGGTGACGATGCGCGCGCCCCGCGCCCGCGCGCCGCGCAGAAAACCCTGGTGCAGGCCGTTGACGTCGATATCCATCGAATTCGGTTCGATGTAAGCGCCAGCGAGATAGTCCCGGCGCAGCACCGGCACGCGCACGATCGCCTCGTCCGGCGTCATCGCAACGATCGAGGGCACTAGCGCCTGCGCGGCGGCCAGATCCTCACGCAACAGGTCGAGCTGGTCGGCGCGCGCCACTGTGATCATGCCGCGCTTGCTGAGCAGCGGATAATCACAAAAACCCGTCGGCGGCTCGGTGAGGAAGGCGCGGCTGGCCAGCACGATGCGGCGGATGACGCCGTTGCCGTAATTCTCGGTGAAGCTTGCGGCCGAACGCCCCGTGGTGTGGTAGCCGCAATGGCTCTCCCGCTCGAGCAGCACGACCTTCCTGTCGCGCGAAATCTCGTACGCGGCGCCGGCGCCGGCCATGCCGCCGCCGATGATGATCACTTCGGTCTGCTCGCTCATCGATCCCCCTAAACTGCTCAGCGCGGCTTCGCAGGCGGCTCGCCCAGACGGCCGCGGCGGGCGCGGTCGCGGGCGCCCCGCCCCTCGGCCAGATTGTCGGCAGGCGAATTCTGCGCGGCGCAATCCCGCAAAGCGAGGTCGGTGACAAAAGGCACCGGCTTGCCGGCGATTGCCATGCCCTTCAGCCGCGCCCAGACGGCGCGCCGCTTGCGCACCTGATGCGACTGCAATTCGCCGATCTCGGCAATGTCGCTCTCGCGCTTGATCTGCAGGGCGCCAGCCTCGACGGCCGCGTCGAACAGCTCCCGCCCGCGCTTCGTGCGCACGATGATGCCGTTGAGCGGTTCATCCTCTATAGCCGGCCCGCCGTTCAGCCAGGAATCCGAGACCGCGATATCCGCCACCTGGCCGATCGCATCAGGACAGATCTTGCAGCGCGGCTGGATCATCCATTTGTCCTCGTCTTCCCAGAGCTGCCGGTAGCTGATCTCGAAAGCGCGGCCGTCCTTGGTTTCGATGCGATTCGGGCCGGGATTGCCATGGCCCCGGTAGCGGAACAGGGCCAGCTCGTCCTCGCCGAGGCCAAAACGCTGCAGCACCTGTTCCGACTTGGTGAGGTCCGAGGCGCCGCCGCAGACGAAGGCGAGCGCATAGCGCATGTGCTCGTCAACGCGCGGATCGAGCCGCGCCAGGTTGCGCACGGCGGTGATGTCGCAGGGCTTGGCGATCAGCGCGAACGGCTCGCCGCGATCGAGAACATCGTTGAAATCGACCAGCGTCGCCGCCGGCCCATAGCGCGAGCCGGCGCCTTCGAGCACCGAGGCGGCGTCGAAGCTCAGCTTGCGTTCCGTGCGCATCGGCATGGAGCGCGACGCCGCGACATGAAGCACGAATTTTACGCGTCCCGAGCTGAGCAGGAATTGGCCAAGCGCCGTCAGTGTCCCGCCGCCGGAGCCGATAAACCGGATCGTCGGATCTGCGGCGGAACCGAGCACAAGCCGCTCGACCGGTCCCCAGACCGTGTCCGCCAACGCGGCCTCGTTTATCTGCGCCGCGGCCGGACCGGCGATGCGTGTTCCCGGGCAGACGGCGTTGATCTTCGCCAATGTCGGCTTATCCAATGCCCGCAACGCCACCGGCCGCTCGCGCCCTTCCGGTGTCATCACCATCTCGACGTCGGCGGGGCCGGCGATCGAGCGGCAGAGGCCGCAGCCGATGCAAAGACCGTTCTCGACGATCTCGCCAAGCGTCAGCGGGTCGGCCGCGAGCGGCGCCTGGCTGCATCTGGTCTCGATCAGGCTCATCGCTGTCTCAGACCGGATCCGAGATGCGCTTGTACTGGTCCGGACGGCGATAGAGCGCGAAGTTGAAGTTCACTTTCCGGCACGTCTCGATCAGATCGAGATCTGCGCGGTGCACGATGACCTCGTCGTCGAGCGACATCGCCTGCGCGGCAATCTCGCCGGTCGGCGCGATGATGCAGGAGCCGCCGATCAGCGCCTGACCGTCTTCCAGCCCGGCCTTGGCCGCGGCCCCGATCCAGAGCGTGTTCTGGTATGCCCCGGCCTGCATCGGCAGATGGTTGTGGAACATTCTCAGATGCGCCAGCGCCGGCGCCTCGTCGAGCAGGAGCGGCGTGTTGTAGCCGAGCAGCGCCACCTCCGCGCCGTTGAGGCAGAGCATGCGATAGGTTTCGGGCCAGCGGCGGTCGTTGCAGATGGCGAGGCCGACACGAACGCCGCGATAGTTGTAGACCGGAAAGCCGAGATTGCCGGGTTCAAAGTAACGCCGTTCGAGATGCGTGGTGATGCCCGCTTCCGGCTCGCTCGACCCCGGCACATGCATCTTGCGATAGCGGCCGATGAAGGCGCCGTCCGGCCCGACCAGGTCCATGGTGTTGAAATGGCGCGTGCGGCCCTCTTCCTGCGTCAGCTCGCAATAGCCTAGCGCGAAGCCGACTTTCAGGCGCCCGGCCGCATCGTAGAGTCGCTGCGTTTGCGGCCCCGGCATGGAGGCTTCGAAGAAGGCGTCGATCTCGGCCTGGTCGTCGATGCGCCAGCGCGGGAAGAAGGTGGTGAGCGCCATTTCCGGAAAAACGGCAATCTCGGCGCCGGCGGAAGCGGCCTTCTCAAGCAGATGCACCAGGCGCCCGGCCGTCTCGGCGCGCGTGGCGCTGCGCTGGATCGGCCCGGTCTGGCAAACGGCGATGGTCAGGCATCGAGCCATGGCGTCCAATCCTCGACTGGTTTTCCCGAGAGCTCGGGATCTGCGGCGTTGCGTGCCACGAAGCGACCGAAGCCTGGTTCGGCCTGCAGCTTGCCGTCGGCGACCACCGGCACGCCGCGCACCAGGACGGTGGTCGGCCGGCCGGTGACGACCCTGCCCTCGTAGGGCGTAAAATCGACGCGCGAATGCAGCGCCTGATGTCCGAGCGTCCAGCGCACCGTCGGATCCCACAGCGCCAGATCCGCATCGAGCCCGACGGCGATGAGGCCCTTGCGATCGGCGAACCCATAGATCGAGGCGGCGTTGCGTGAGGTGAGGTCGAGATAGCGTTCGAGTGTCAGTCGGCCGGTCAGCAGCCCTTCGGAAAACAGCAGCGGCAGCCGCGTCTCGATGCCAGGAATGCCGCTCAGCGTCGTGGTGAAGCCGGGCGTTTCGGAACGGCCGATCTTGTCGGCGAAATAATATGGCGAATGGTCGGACGACCAGAGGTCGATGCCGCCCTCGATCAGTTCGCGCCACAGATGCTCATGGCTGCGCGGCGAGCGCGGCGGTGGCGAGAAGACGAAGCGTGCAGCGTCGATCGCCGGGCGATCGAGATCGGCGGCTCCGAGAAACAGATATTGCGGACAGGTCTCGGCGATCGCGTCGACACCACGCGCCTTCGCCCGCGCCACCTCCTCGGCCGACTGCCAGGACGAGACATGCACGATGGTCATGCGCGCGCCGGTCATTTCGGCGAAGGCCAGCGCGCGATGCGTCGCCTCGCGTTCCATCGTCTCGCTGTGGGCCACCAGATGATAGCGGATGTCAGTGCGGCCGAGATCGATGAGCCGCTGTCGCGTGCGGCGGATCGCGGCGTCGTTCTCGGCATGGACCATGACGATCCAGCCCAGCCGCCGCGCCGTGTCGAGAACCTTGAAGAACAGATCGTCGTCGACGGCAAAACCCTGATAGGTCATGAACAGCTTGACCGAGGCGATACCGCGCCCGGCAAGCGCGCCAAGCTGGGCCTCGACATCGGCGCCGGTGCCCATGGTCACCACGGCATGCAGCGCATAGTCGATCACGGCGCGTCCCGCCGCGCGCTCCAGCGCGCGGTCGATGGCGGCGATCGTCGTCATGTCCTGTCCGGGCATGCCGAACGGCACGATGCAGGTGGTGCCGCCGAACGCCGCGGAGATCGTGCCGGCATAGAAATCGTCGGCATTGCCGGCGCCGCCCCAGACGGGCTGGTCGAGATGGCAATGCGTATCGATGCCGCCGGGCATCACCCAGCGGCCGCCGGCGTCGATCGACTTCTGGCCGGATAGGCCTTTGCCGATGGCGGCGATGCGGCCGTCGTCAATGCCAATGTCGCACTCGGCCCAGCCATCGTCGAGCGCCACGCGTCCGCCTTTGATCACCAGCTCATGCATTGGCGCACCCTCACCGGTCCGCTCAGCCGACGGCCGCCGTCACCATGATCTCGACGCGATACTGGTCGCCGGCAAGCCGCGCTTCCACCGTGGCGCGCACCGGCATGGCGCTCCTGTCGATCCAGGCGTCCCAGGCCGTGTTCATCATCTCGAAATCGGCGATGTCGCGGAGCCAGATCTGCGCGCTCAAGAGCTTTGACTTGTCGCTGCCGGCCTTGGCCAGAAGCGCATCGATCTTCGCCAGTATCTGTTTGGTCTGGCTGGTGGTATCGCCGGAAAGATCATCCGCCGTCAGGCCGGCCACATAGACGGTGCCGTTGTAGCGCAGCACCCGGCAGAAGCGCTGTCCGTTTTCCAGGCGTTCGATCGTCATATCGTTCCCTTCCGCTGTTCTCGGACTCTGGCCTTTGCCTATGGTAAGGAGGGTGCAAAACCACTGTAAAGCCCGCAGCAAAGCCGAGATGCCGCTTTCCTTCACAGCGATGGCCAAAAAAATTTTAGCCATAGCCGCGCCAATCTTCGTTTGTGGCAATCACGGCAAAGTGTAGCTTCTGCTCGGGCTGCCGTCGGTCAACGGTCACGCCAGGGGAGCCGCCGCAGCCGCATCCATGAGGTCGATCGCTCAATCCGCGATGAGGCTTTGGCACAATGCAGAGCGCTCGCGCGCCATGCTGCCGATCATGGTCGGCGTCTGTCTGGCCTGCATCGGCAGCGCCATGCTGACCACCGCCGTGTCGCTGCATCTCGGCAAGCCCGGCATTTCTCCTCAGGTCGTGCAGATCGTGCTGACCGCGTATCCCGTGGGCTTCCTCGTCGGATGCCTGGTCACCCGCCCGGCGGTCGCGCAATACGGCCATGAGCGCACTTTTGTGGTGATCCTGGTGCTGGCGCTGCTGGCGGCTAGCGGCTTCGTGTTCACCGATTTCCTGCCGAGCTGGATCTGCTTCCGCCTGCTCGGCGGCATGGCGATGGCGTCGCTCTTCGTCGTCTGCGAAAGCTGGATCAACCTCTACGCCGAGCAGCACAATCGCGGCGCCTTGTTCTCGCTCTACATGCTGACGACGGCGATCGCGGTGCTGCTCGGGCAGCTCCTTGTCGGCTTGGTCGGCCCGCAATCGCCGCATCTGTTCATGGTCGCGGCCGTAACGGTGCTTCTGGCGCTGGTCTCCAAATTCGTTGGCGGACGTTGGCCGGCGCTGCCTGCAACCGATCCGGGGCATGCGGCTTCAGCGAGACCGGTCAAGCGGCTTGGCCCGCTGGCGCTGTTCCGGCTGGCGCCGGTGACGGTCGTCGCGATCTTCCAGGGCGGCATCACCAACATGAACATCTTCGTGCTGACGCCGATCTACGGCACCCAGATCGGCCTCTCGGCGGCGACGACGGTCGGGCTGGTTACCACCATCAGCATCGCCGGCATGCTGGCGCAAACCCCGGTCGGCTGGCTGTCGGACCGGTTCGAACGCAGGATCATACTGCTCGTCCAGGGAATCCTGTCCGTGACTCTCTGCGCCGCGATCGCCTGGCTCGGCAATTCCTCGGTGCCGCTGCTCTTCGTTCTGTTCTTCGTCTATGGCTGCACGGCTCTCACCGTTTATCCTGTGGCGATGGCGTTCGGCGCCTCGCAATTGCACAGCCGGCACATGGTCGGCACTTCCGGCACACTGCTCCTGCTCTATTCGATCGGCAATGTCGCGACACCCGGCATTTCCGCCGGCCTGATGCAGCATATGGGCGCGCCGGCCATGTTCCTGCTGCTCGGCGGCGGCGCGATGCTGGTGACGCTCGCTGCCTGCTACAATCTGTTGCGCCGTCCAGTCACCATGACGACCCTGCAGGCCATCGAGGAGCAGGTCTGAGGACAGATCCAGCCAAGAACCGCCTGCAAGACAAGGTC
>NZ_RZRX01000263.1:0-8362 GCF_003997405.1 Mesorhizobium sp. M2A.F.Ca.ET.042.01.1.1 | reverse complement strand
GCATAGGGCTCGGCAGCCGCCTGTTCAAGGCGGCCAAGGCCCGGCTCGCCGACCACGGCTTGCGCGGCCTTGTGGTGTGGGCGCTGGAAGACAACCACAACGCCCTGGCCTTCTATGCCGGCAATGGCGGTCGCGATATCGCCGAAGGCGTCGAGGTCTTCGAGCAGAAGGCGCTGAAGAAGGTCGCCTTCGTCTGGAACGACTAGCGTCGCCGTCCCAAAACTGCCGGACGGTTTGGGACACGCATCAGATTACAATCGATTACAAACTGTGTGCGCCTCCATTAGCGCTGCGCACTATTCGACGCATTGCGCCATGACGCGTCCCCCGCTATCGGTCCTTTCAATCGAGAGAGGGATTTGACCATGCGTATCGAAGCGATTGCCACCGGGAAGAACCCGCCTGAAGACGTCAACGTCATCATCGAGGTGCCGATCGGCGGCGAGCCGATCAAATACGAGATGGACAAGGAGGCCGGCACCTTGTTCGTCGATCGCTTCCTGCACACTTCCATGCGCTATCCCGGCAATTACGGCTTTGTGCCGCACACGTTGTCGGGCGACGGCGACCCGATCGACGTCCTGGTCTGCAACACCCGCGCGCTGGTGCCGGGCTGCGTCATCAATGTGCGGCCGATCGGTGTGCTGATCATGGAAGACAATGCCGGCCAGGACGAGAAGGTGATCGCCGTCCCCTCGCCCAAGCTGACGCTACGCTACGAGAACGTCACCGAATACACGCATCTGCCGGAAATCACGCGACAGCAGGTGCAGCACTTCTTCGAGCACTACAAGGATCTCGAGCCCGGCAAATGGGTCAAGATCGAAGGCTGGCACGATTCCAAATACGCCAAGAAGATGATCGTCGACGCGATCGCGCGGGCCAAGGCCGCGAAATAGCGCGAACCTCTTGCCTCATCGGGAGATGGCCGGCGGAAGCTGTTACCGCACGGCCTTCTCGCCGCCGGCAGCCGTGATTACGCCGACGATGATCAGCCCGGTCAGCACCAGCCGCACGCCGGCGCTGACGCCGAAGGTGTTGAGCATGGTGAGCAGCAGCACCAGGAACAGGCCGGCGCCCCAGACGCCCGGCACGTTGGCCTTGCCGCCGGCGACCGAGGTGCCGCCGATGACAACGACCGCGATCGAGGCGAGCAGGTATTCGTTGCCGATGTCGACATTGGCGCCGCGGAAATAACCGGCAAGCAGCGCACCGTCGATCCCGCCCAGCGCCCCGCACAGCGTGTAGGTGAGGAAGCGGATGCGGCCGACATGGACGCCGGCCAGCCAGGCGGCGCGGATGTTCTGGCCGATCGCTAGCACCGAGCGGCCGTAGATCATGCGCTGTAGCGCAAGTGCAGCGCCGATCGTGAACAGCACAGTCAGCATCGCCAGCACGGGTATGCCCAGCACCTGCCAATTGGTGAAGTCGGCGAAGCCCGGCGGCGGCTTGATCTGCAGGCCGCGGCCGTAGCTGATGTCGACCGACTGGATGATGAAGCTCGCCGACAGCGTCGCGATGATCGGCGGGATGCGCAGCGCCCATATCAAGAGATAGTTGATGGCGCCGATCGCAGCGCCCGTGGCGAGCGCGGCAAGCAGCCCGACGAGGATCATCGAATCGCTGCCGCCCATCACCTTCATGGCGACGGCGCTGGCCAGGCCGATATTGGCCGGCAGCGACAAGTCGACATTGCCGGGTCCGAGCGTGATGACGAACATCTGGCCAACGCCGACGATGACGGTGAAGACGGCGAGCGAAAGTGCTGCCGTGACCATGCCGCCGGCGCCATAGCCGCCGGTGAATATGACCGTCGCCACCCACACGACGAGCGCGCCGGCGAAGGACCAGAGCCAGGGTTTTTCAAGCAGCGTCCGCACCGAGGTCATCGCTACCGCTCCCTGCGGCTGATCAGCACGCGCGCCGCCAGCACGATGATCAGGATCGCGCCATTGGCAGCGACCTGCCAGTCGGGCGGGATGTGCATGAAGGTCAAAAGCGGTGAGGCCGCGAGCGCCAGCGTCAAAGCGCCGAGCACCGCGCCGATCGGTGACACGCGCCCGCCGACGAACTCGCCGCCGCCAAGGATGACGCCGGCGATCGAGAGTAGCGTGTAGCCATTGCCGATATTGGCGTCGGCCGACGTGGTGATGCCGATCAGCGCCATGCCCGACAGAGCGCCGAACAGGCCGGTCAGCGCAAAGAGCACGATTTTGGTTTTGAGCAGCGACCAGCCGGCGCGTCTCAACGCCGCGGCATTGCCGCCGGAGCCGCGCAGGATGACGCCGTAGGAGGTGCGCATCAGGCCGAAATGCACGACTGCGGCGATGATCAGCGCGGCAAGGATCGGGAACGGGATATAGGGCGGTTTGAAGGACATGATCGACAGCAGCCAGTCCGGCGCCTTGCCGCCGGGCTTGGGCAGAACGAGGATGGCAAGCCCCTGCCAGACAAAGCTCATGCCGAGCGTCACCACGATCGACGGCAAATTGCGCAGATGGATCAGCGCGCCGAGCAAGGCGTAGACACCGATCGAACCCAGCAGCACGAGTATGCCCAGCAGCGGCGCGTCGCGCAGCCAGGTCGCGGTGACGCAGCCGACGAAACCGACGAAGGTGCCTATCGACAGGTCCAGCTCGTTGCCGGCGATGACGAACATCTGCGCGATCGTCGCCAGCGCGATCGGGATCGCCAGATTGAGCATCAGGTTGAAGCCGAAATAGCTGATGGCGCGCGGATTGAGCCAGGCAATCGCCATCAGCACCAGCGCCAGCGACAAAGCCGGCAAAAGACCGCGCAGCAGGCGGGCCCTGGCGGCGCTGCCGCGCTGCGAGGATTTCGGGAGCGTTCCGGGAGCGATCGCGGTCATGTCAGGCCGCATCGCCGAACGAGGACTGGATGATCTTTTCCTCCGTCAGCTCGTCGCGCCCAAGATTGGCGACGATACGGCCGTTCTTGAAGACATAGACATGGTCGCAATTGTCGAGCTCTTCGGTCTCGGTGGTGTACCAGAGGAAGGTGCGGCCCTTGGCGGCCTCCTCGCGCACGAGGTCGTAGACTTCGAGCTTGGTGCCGATGTCGACGCCGCGCATCGGATCGTCCATCAGCACGATCTCGGCGTCGGAGCCTAGCGCGCGGGCAAACAGCGCCTTCTGCTGGTTGCCGCCCGACAGCGAATAGATGTTGTTGTCCATGTCCGGCGTTCGGATGCCGATCTTCTTCTTCCAGAATTCGGCGAGCTCGGCCTCGCGCTGCGGCGAGATCAAAAGGCCGTTGCGCAGTTTAGCCAGCGAGCGGATGCCGATATTCTGCGCGATCGACCATTGCGAAAAGATGCCGTCCGACTGGCGGTCGCCGGCGACCAGCGCCACGGGCGCCGTCACCTCGATGCCAGCCTTGGCGCGGGCGGCCGCCGAGAAGATCGCCAGCAAAAGGTCGGTCTGGCCATGGCCGGCAAGCCCGGCGAGGCCGATGATCTCGCCGGCCCGGGCGACGAGTTCCTTGCCGTCCTGCTGCCTCGCCGGGCGCGCCCGCACCTTGAGCGCGCCAGGCTCGGTCTTGCGGGCCTCGGTGGCGACCTTGTGATGGCCTTCGGCGCCGCCCATGGCGGCGACCAGCTTGTCGCGGTCGAAGGCATCGGCGGCATCGGCCGCGACCACCTTGCCGTCGCGCATCACCACGATGCGGTCGGCGTTCTGCAGCACCTCGCCCAGCACATGCGAGATCAGGATGCAGCTGCCGCCCTGCTCGACGAAGCGGCGGACGAAGGAAAGCAACTGCCCGGCGGTGTGCGCGTCAAGCGACGAGGTCGGTTCGTCGAGGATGACCAGATGCAGCGGCTCGCGGGTCAGCGTGAAGGCGCGCGCCACCTCGACCATCTGCCGCCTTCCGATCGAAAGGTCACCGGCAATGTCGTCCGCCGAAATGCCGTGGTCCGGGAAGATCTCGTCGAGCTTGGCGCGGATGAGATCGGCGGCCCTGCGCCGCCAGCCGAAACCGGCGAGCGAGGGATGATTGATGCGGGTGTTCTCGGCGATGCTGAGATTGGGGCAGAGCGACAGTTCCTGGAACACGCAGCGTATGCCGAGTTCCAGCGCGCGCGCCACGGAATAGCTCGCCTCCTGATTGCCGCGCACCGCGATCTGCCCGCCATCCGGCCGCAGTGTGCCGGCCACCATATGCATGAGCGTCGACTTGCCGGCGCCGTTATGGCCGACAAGCCCCACGCATTCGCCCGCGCCGACATGGAAGTCGACGCCGTTGAGAGCCCGAACGGCGCCGAAATGTTTCTCGGCGCCGTTCAGCCTGACGATGTCGGTGTTTGCCTTGAGCATGCTCAACGATACCCGGCTGGCGATGCGGCTGGCAAATTCACGCCGCCATTACTTGATGTTGGCTTTGATTGCCGCGATGGCCTCTTCCTGCGTGTATTCGTGCGTGGCGACGCCGCCTTCCTTGATCTTCGGCAGCGCGGCCTCGAAATCGTCCTGGGTGAAGGCGAGATAGGGCACCAGGAGGTCGTGCGGAATGTCCTTGCGGCCGTCGAGCACCTGCTGCGCCACCCAGAAGGCCAGCGTCGACACGCCGGGCGCGATCGAAGCCGACCAGGTCTTGTAGCCGTCCTTCTCCTTCTGCTCCTTCCACCACTTCAGCTCGTCCTGGCGGTTGCCCATGATGATGGTCGGACGCGGCTTGTTGGCGGCTGCGAAGGCTTGCGCCGCGCCATAGCCGTCGCCGCCCTGGTCGACGATGCCGACGACGTCGGGGAGCGAAGGCAGGATGGTCGCCACCGCCTTCTGCGCCGTCGTCTGATCCCAGTCGCCGGTCACCGAGCCGACGATCTTGAACTCGGGATGAGCGGCGACGCCCTCGAGGATACCGGCATGGATGGCATCGTCGATCGAAGTGCCGGCGAGCCCGCGGATTTCCAGCAGATTGCCGCCCTTGGGCTGGAACTTGGCCATCTGCTCGACTTCCTGCTTGCCCATGTCCTTGAAGTCGACGACGACCCGATAGGCGCAAGGCTCGGTCACGATGCCGTCAAAGGAGACGACGACGATGCCGGCATCGCAGGCCTGCTTAATGGCGCCGTTCAGCGCATCGGGCGAAGCCGCGTTGATGACGATGGCGTCATAACCCTGCAGGATCAGGTTCTGCACCTGGGCGGCTTGTGTGGGCACTTCCTTGTCGGCGGTGGTGAAGACATCCGCCGCGGCGACGATCTTGTCCTCGACCGCCTTCTTGGTGACGATGCCGTAGCTGTCGAGCATCGCCTGGCGCCACGAATTCCCGGCGTAATTGTTGGAAAAGGCGATCTTCTTGCCGCTGGTGTCGGCAAGCGCGGTGCCCGAGGCGAGCATCGCCGCGAGTGCACCCAATACGAGCAGTTTCTTCATGTCGGTTCCTCCCGAGGTTGCTGATCTTGACGAATGGCCGTGACGTGTAGCGCCTGTTTTTTATCTATTGTCAGACAAATTTCGAGGAACTGCAAGCTGTCAACGGCAAAGCTTGATGGGCCACCGATCAACTTGCGGTGCGACGATTGAAAAGCCTCCCGCTGATGGTCTAGGAACGCGGCAGAAGAGAGGTTTGGATGGCAGTAACGCCGACCGTTGCCAAAGGCGCGCCCGGGATTCCGGCGCGCTGGACATCAAGCGCCAAGAGCGGCGTCGGCACCGCCCTTTCGGCAAGGAGCCCGCTCTGGTTCACCATCAGTCACGGCATCTTGAACGAGATTTATTATCCGCGCCTCGACAGCGCCTGCACGCGCGACCTGGGGCTGATCGTCACCGGTCCGGGTGGCTATTTTTCCGAAGAGAAGCGCGATGCCGCCCATGCCGTCGAACCGTTCGAGGACGGGGTGCCTGGCTACCGACTGACCAACACCGCATCCGACGGCGCGTACAAGATCGAGAAGCGAATCGTTACGGATTCGAAACGACCCGTTCTGCTGCAGGAAATCAGCTTCATTGCGCTCAAGGGAGCAGCGGCAAACTATCGCGTCTACGCGCTGCTCGCGCCGCATCTCGTCAATGCCGGCATGGGCAACACGGCCTGGATCGGCGAGCACAAGGGACAGCGTCTTCTCTTTGCCACCGGTCGCGGCGTCTCGCTGGCGCTTGCTTCATCCTTGCCCTGGGGCGCCTGCTCGGCCGGCTATGTCGGCTTTTCCGACGGCTGGCGGCAACTGCATGACAGCGGGGCGCTCGATCCTTCCTGCCAGGTAGCGGAGAACGGAAATGTGGCTCTTACCGGCGAGATCGGCTTTTCGGCCGGCAAGACGGTTGCGCTGCTGGCGCTCGGCTTCGGCGCTTCGCCGGAGGAAGCCGCCGACCTTGCGCTTGCAAGCCTGAAACAGGGTTTTGAGCCGGCCGCGAAAACCTATGTCGACAATTGGCGGACATTCCAGGCAAGGCTGGAAAAACTCGACCGCCGCGGCGCCTCCGGTCTAAACACCTACCGCGCCAGCACGGCGGTGCTGGCGACACACCTGTCGGTCGCCAGGCCCGGCGCCGCGGTAGCCAGCCTATCGATCCCCTGGGGCTTCAACAAGGGCGACGACGACCTCGGCGGCTATCACCTCGTCTGGCCGCGCGACCTGGTCGAGACGGCGGGCGGCTTCCTTGCCGCCGGCGACGGCAGGCAGGCGCTGCAGATCCTCGCCTATCTGCGTTCGATCCAGCAGCCGGACGGCCACTGGCCGCAGAATGTCTGGTCCGACGGCACCGCCTATTGGCCGGGCATCCAGATGGACGAATGCGCCTTCCCGCTGCTGCTCGCCGACGCTCTGCGCCGCGCCGGCCATCTGCCGAAGCCGAAGCTCGCGGACGTCCTGGCCATGATCGAGAACGCGGCCGCCTATGTCGTGCGCAACGGCCCGGTCACCGGCGAGGACCGCTGGGAGGAGGATTCCGGCTACAGCCCCTTCACCTTGGCCGTGGAGATAGCGGGCCTGCTCGCCGCGGCCGACATGCTCGATGCCTGCGGCAAAAGTGAGCCGGCAAACTATCTGCGTGAAACCGCCGACAGCTGGAACGACCAGATCGAGCGCTGGACGTATGTGACCGGCACCGAGGCGAGCGCCAAAGCGGGCGTCGAAGGCTACTATGTCCGCATCGCTCCGCCCGACGACGGCGGCGCCGCCTCGCCGAAGGACGGCTTCGTGCCGATCAAGAACCGGCCGCCGGCCGATACCGACAGGCCGGCCGAGGCGATCATCAGCCCGGACGCCCTGGCGCTGGTGCGTTTCGGACTGAGAGCCGCGGACGACCCGCGCATCCTGAACACCGTCAAGGCGATCGACGCCGAGCTGCGCTGCGACCTGCCGCAGGGGCCGCTCTGGTACCGTTACAGCGGCGACGGCTATGGCGAGCACGAGGACGGCTCGCCTTTCGACGGCACCGGCCAGGGACGGCCATGGCCGTTGCTTGCCGGCGAGCGCGCCCATTACGAGTTGGCCGCCGGCCGCAAGGACAAGGCGGCGCAGCTGCTGGAGACTTTCGAACGCTCGGCGGGCGTGGGCGGCCTTCTGCCCGAGCAGGTCTGGGATCGGCCCGACATTCCGGACCGCGAGCTGTGGCTGGGCAAGCCGTCCGGCAGCGCCATGCCGCTGGTCTGGGCGCATGCCGAGCACATCAAGCTGTTGCGCTCACTGCGCGACGGCGCGGTCTTCGACCTGCCGCCGCAGGGCGTCGAACGCTACATCAAAGGCAAGACGGTCTCGCCGCTGCGGACATGGCGCTTCAACAACAAGATCCGCTCCATCCCCGCCGGCAAGCTGTTGCGCGTCGAGCTGTCGGCGCCCGGCGTCGTCCATTGGAGCAGCGACAAATGGCTGACGGTGCAGGACAGCAGGACCGCCGAAAATGCGTTTGGCATCCATCTGGTGGATTTGCCCGTTGACCGCCTGCAACCGGGAACCACCATCGTCTTCACTTTTTTCTGGCCGGAAGCGATGCATTGGGAGAATGTCGACTTTACCGTCGCGATCGACAAACCAAACGGCCAGTGACTTCTTCTTTCCTCAAGCAATCGGGATGAAACCATGCAGATCGGAATGATGGGGCTGGGCAGGATGGGCGCCAATATGGTGCGGCGTCTGATGCGCGACGGCCATGAATGCGTCGTCTACGACATCAATTCGGCAAGCGTCGCCGGCATGGTCAAGGACGGCGCCATTGGCGCCGCCTCGCTGGAAGAGTTCGTCGGCAAGCTCGCCAAGCCGCGCTGCGCCTGGCTGATGCTGCCGGCCGCGATCACCGGCAGGATCGTCGACCAGGTGGCGACGCTGATGGAGCCGGGCGACATCATCATCGACGGCGGCAATTCCTACTACCACGATGCCGTCGACCAGGCGGCGAAG
>NZ_RZRX01000262.1:0-8383 GCF_003997405.1 Mesorhizobium sp. M2A.F.Ca.ET.042.01.1.1 | reverse complement strand
GGTCTATAGACAGGCATCGAAAGGCGCCGAGGCAAGCCCGCCGTCGGCAGCCGTAAACGATCTAAACCCTACTGGCTCAGTTTAGCGGCCCGACAGTTCGTTGGGGTGGGTTCGACCAACCGCCGGGCCTAACCGGCGCGGGGGCAAGCCGGCTGAGCCAATCGTAATATTAGCAATTCTGCATTAAAACCCGGAGCGGACGTTTTCCCCCGTTTTGGGCAGCACAGCGGGCGCTGGTCCGCCGGTGAACCGCTCTGACCTAAGCCGCGACCTTCACAGCGGCCGGCGCCTTCTTCAGCGGAATGCGCACCGACACGATGGTGCCGACGCCTTCGGTCGAGCGGATCTTCAGCGCTCCGCCCTGCAGCTCGGCCAGCGAGCGCGAGATGGCGAGGCCAAGGCCTGAGCCGGTGTGGTTCTTGGAGAACTGGTTCTGCACCTGCTCGAACGGCCGCCCGAGCTTGCTCAGCGCATGCTTGGGGATGCCGCAGCCATTGTCCTCGATGGTGAGCAGCAGGGCGCCCGACGTGTTGCGTGCCCGGACCGTGATCTTGCCGCCCTGGCCGGTGAACTTCACTGCATTGGAGAGCAGGTTGATGGCGATCTGCTTGATCGCGCGGCGGTCGGCGTAGACCCGCATCGCATCGGCGATGCGCGTCTCGACATTGATCGACTTTTCCGCCGCCTGCAGCGAGATCACCCGCACCGTCTCCTTGATCAGCGGGCAGAGGTCGATCTCCTCGCGGTCGAGCGAGAACTGGCCGGCCTCGATCTTCGACATGTCGAGGATATCGTTGATGACGCCGAGCAGGTATTTGCCGCTGCCGTTGATGTCGGTCGCGTATTCCTCGTAGCGCTCGGAGCCAAGCGGCCCGAACAGGCCCTGCTGCATCAGCTCGGAGAAGCCGATGATGGCGTTGAGCGGCGTGCGCAGCTCATGCGACATGTTGGCGAGGAACTCCGATTTGGCGCGATTGGCCGCCTCGGCGCGCTCGGTCTCCTTCATATATTTGCGGTTGAGCTCGACCAACTCGCTGGAACGTTCCTCCTCGGCGCGGCGGGCGAGGCTGAGATCGTGGATCGTCGCCATCAGCCGGCGCTCGCTGTCGACCAGCTTCTCCTGATGCAGCTTGATCTGGGTGATGTCGGAGCCGACCGAGACGATGCCGCCGTCGCGGGTCCTAAGCTCGTTGACCTGCAGCCAGCGGCCGTCCGCAAGCTGGCGCTCCAGGGTGACGCCGCCATGCGGCCCGTTGGCGTTGGCGAGCCTGCGCTCCGAGGCGAAGGCCAGCATCCGCTCCTCGAGCGCATCGCGACCGACGCCCGGCACGACGTCGCGGTCCGAGAGCCCATTGTCCTTCTGGAACTTCGAGTTGCACATGATCAGCCGCTCGGAGGCATCCCACAGCACGAAGGATTCGTTGATGTTCTCGATCGCGGTCCTCAGCCGCATATCGGCCGCTTCCGAACGCAGCGCCAGATGCCGCTGCTCGGTGACGTCGACGGCGATGCCGATCAACTGGATCTCCGGCGCCTCCGGGTCGATCACCTGCGCGCGGGCCCGCATCCACACCCATTGGCCGTCGGCGTGGCGCATGCGGAAGACCTGGTCGATGTGGTCGATCTCGCGTTCGACGATGCGGTTGGCGAGCTCGAACAGGTCGCCGTCGTCCGGGTGGATAATCTCGTCGACCTCGCCGAAGGAGAGCATCGTATCGCAGGGTTCATAGCCCAGCATGTCATACATCGAGCGCGACCAGTACATCTTGCCGCGCACCATGTCCCAGTCCCACAGCCCGCAGCGGCCGCGCACCAGCGCCATGTCGATGCGCTGGTGCGCCTCGAGATAGATGCGGTCCGCCGCCTGGGCGCGCGCCGCCTGGCCGAAATAGGCGTAGAGGATGACGATCAGCACGCCCGCCGTCAGCACGAACAGCGTGACGTTGAGCGACATCGACTTGCGCCAGCTGTCGAACACCGCTTCCTGCGGCACCAGAACGGCGGTCGCGTGCCTGCGATCCCCGGTGAGGCTGACGGCGGCGAACCAGTCCTGTCCGGCGATCGAGACATCCATCACGCCGGCGCGGTCGCCGAACATGAACAGCGGCTGGCCGCCAAGGACCAGACTGTCCAGCGTGCGGCCCTGCCAGCCGGTCGACAGCGGCGAGACGGCGATGACCTTGAAGGCGCCGTCGGTGATGGCCAGCACATGGGCGCGGCTCATGGCGCCCTGGCGGCTGGTGCTTTCCAGCAGGCTGATGGCGTTGGCGCCCGCGGCGTTGGGGTCGGCGGTGATGGCCTGCGCCATCTGGCCGGCGGCTAAAGCCAGCACCGCCTTGGCGTCGCGCTCGATCTCGTCATGCTCGTTCATCAGCGACAGGAAGCGCAGCGCCGCGATGACGATGAGGAAAATAACAATCAGCGCCGGGATCGACCGGCGCAGAAACGGCTCGGCGGCCAACAGCCGCTGATAGGTGGGTTCGGCGATCAGGCGCGTATTGCCGGCAAGTCCATCGCCCCTTGCCTTGCGACGCGCAAAAGCCTTCCCTCCGGGCGCGCCCCACGCGTCCGCCTTGGCCATAAATGGCACTCCCCGATCTGCCGTATACTGGATGATCCGGATACGCCGCACGCCCGAATCGCCATTAAAGAATCAAACGTGATTCGCCTTGTCCAGAGGCGCGCGCGAAAAAGATTAAAAGTTGATTGAAATTGCGCCTTTTTCCCTTCTCCCCTTGTGGGAGAAGGTGGATCGGCGCGTTAGCGCCGAGACGGATGAGGGGTGTTCCAGCGGAATGAGACGCTGGTGGCATCTGGAGCACCCCTCATCCGTCGCCTTCGGCGACACCTTCTCCCGCAAGGGGAGAAGGGGGAGTCGGCGCTACGCCAGCGTCCGCTCCACAATATCCCGCAGATCCGCCGACAGGTTCTCTACCTTCGCCATATCGAGCAGCGCCTGCTTGGCCTTGGCCTGGCGTCCGGGCTCCAGCGAGCGCCAGGAGCGCAGCGCCGTCGCCAGCCGCGCCGCCACTTGCGGGTTGCGCTTCTCGACCTCCAGCACCGTCTCGGCGAACAGGCGATAGCCTTCGCCGTCGGGGCGGTGGAAGCCGGTCTGGTTGGCGCTGGAGAAGGTGCCGATCAGCGAACGTACGCGGTTCGGATTGGCGATCGAGAAGGCAGGGTGCTGCATCAGCGCGCGTACCTTGTCGACGGTCTGTGCGCCTGGCACGCCGGCCTGGATCTGGAACCATTTGTCGAGCACCAGCGCGTCGCCGCGATAGCGGGCCTCGAAGGCCGCCAGCGCCTGTTCGGCCTCGGCCGTGCCCGAATGGCGATGCGCCAGCACGGCCAGCGCCGCCACCAATATGACCGACCGCGCGGCGAGGGCGGCGCCTTCCGGCAGCAGCGAAAGATAATCGAGCAGGATGTTGCGGAGCGCCCTGCGCCCTGCGCTCGCCGCGTCCGGGCTGAACGGACCATTATCGGCGAGGCTGTCATAGAGAGCGGAGAAGGCATCGCGATTTGTCTCGGCGATGATGCGCGCCAGCGCCTCGCGCGCGGCGAAGATGGCGTCGGGGTCGATGCCTTTACCGATGTCGCGGGCGATGTCGGATTCGCCGGGGAGCGCCAGCGCCAGCGCCCGGTAGGCCGGCTCCAGCGCCTCGTCGCAAGCGACCCTGCCGGCAAGCTCGGCCAGCCGTGCCGCGAAGACCGGCTCCTTGCCGTCGAGGATCTGGCGGAAGGCGGCGATCAGCGCGTCGGTCAAAAGCGTGTTGAACGCCTGCCAGCGCGAGAAAGGGTCGCTGTCATGCGCCGCCAGGAAGAACTGGTCGTCCGCCTTCTGCTGCACCGAAAGCGTGATCGGTGCCGAGAAGCCGCGGTTAAGCGACACCGAAGGCCGCTCCGAAACGCCGGAGAAGCGCACCGTGTGCCGGCGCTTGCGGATATGGATGACGCCGTCATCCACCGTCGCGCCCTCGACGGCCGCCCAGGTGACAGGCTTGCCGTCGGCGCCGACAAATCCGAATGCAAGGGGGATATGCATCAGGCGCTTACGGCTCTCCGCCGGCGTCGGCGGCACCGACTGCTCGATCTCCAGGATGAATTCCCTGGCCGCCGCATTGTGCGTGGAGCTCACCGTCAGGTTCGGTGTGCCGGCCTGATGGTACCAGAGCGCGAATTGCGCCAGGTCGCGGCCCGAGACGTCCTCGAACACTTTGAGGAAATCCTCGATCGTCGCGGCCTGGCCGTCATGCCGTTCGAAATAGAGGTCCATGCCGGCACGGAAGAGCTCCGGCCCGAGGATGGTGCGGATCATGCGCACCACTTCCGAGCCCTTCTCGTAGACGGTCGCCGTGTAGAAATTGTTGATCTCGCGGTAGCGGCGCGGCCTGACCGGATGCGCCAGCGGCCCCTGGTCTTCCGGGAACTGGTGCGCGCGCAATGTGCGCACCTCGGCGATGCGCTTCACCGCCCGCGAGCGCTGGTCGGCGGAGAATTCGTGGTCGCGGTAAACCGTCAGCCCTTCCTTCAGGCAGAGCTGGAACCAGTCGCGGCAAGTGATTCTGTTGCCGGTCCAATTGTGGAAATATTCATGCGCGATGATCGCCTCGATATTGGCGAAGTCGGCATCCGTCGCGGTCTCCTCGTCGGCCAGCACATATTTGTCGTTGAAGACGTTGAGGCCCTTATTCTCCATCGCCCCCATGTTGAAGTCGGACACGGCGACGATGTTGAAGACGTCGAGGTCGTATTCGCGGCCGAAGGCGTCCTCGTCCCATTTCATCGAGCGCTTCAGCGCGTCCATCGCATAGCCGGCAAGCCGCTCCTTGCCGGGCTCGACATAGATGCCGAGCTCGACCTCCCGGCCGGACATCGTGGTGAAGCTGCCCGCCACCTTGCCGAGCGCGCCCGCCACCAGCGCGAAGAGGTAGGAGGGTTTGGGGAAGGGGTCGTGCCAGACCGCGTAGTGTCGGCCGTTGGCGAGCGCGCCGCGTTCGACGGGATTGCCGTTGGAAAGCAGCAGCGGCGCCTCGTTATGCGGGGCTTCGACGCGCACCGTGTAGACCGACAGGATATCGGGCCGGTCGAGGAAATAGGTGATGCGGCGAAAGCCCTCGGCCTCGCATTGCGTGCAATAGACGTTGTTGGAGCGATAGAGGCCCATCAGCGCCTCGTTGCGTGAAGGCGCGATCTCGGTCTCCAGGCGAAGCTCGAAGCACTGTGCCGCTGGTGGTTTCAGGATCGTCAGCCGGTCCGGCGTCGCCTCATAGTCGCCGGCAGCGAGCGCATGCCCGTCGATGGCCACGCCAAGCAGCGTCAGCGCGTCGCCGTCGAGCACAAGCGGCGCCGTCGGCGCGACGCCCTCGCGCCGTTCGATGGTGAGCAGCGCGGTGACATGGGTCGCGTCCGGCGACAGGCGGAAGTCGAGGCTGGTCCTCGGGATGAGATAGTCGCTGGGGCGATAGTCTTCGAGCTTGAAGACATGGCCGGTATCGGTGCGCATTCCTTGGGCTTTTCCTGTCGATTTCGGTCGGGAGCCAGCGTGGCCGGTCCAAGAATTTTGAGATGCGCGCTCTTTACACGAAACCGCCACGCGACAAAACCGCGGGATAGGGTGTGTTTCGCAATTCCGATTGCACACTTTTCCTGGAGTTGCTCTTAGGCTATTGGGCGGCTTCGTTTTCCGACCATTCTGACGAGGCAAGATGACCGTCGATCATGCCGTCGGCCACAGCACGCTGCGCGGCATCGCACTGAAGATCGTCTCGGTGACGGTTTTCGTTGGCATGCAGACCTGCATCAAGGCGGCCGGCGACGTGCCCGCCGGGCAGATCGTCTTCTTCCGCTCATTCTTCGCCATCTTCCCGATCATCGCCTTCCTTGCCTTCAAGGGCGAGCTCGCCACCGCCTTCACGACCAGGCGGCCGTTCAACCACATCGCGCGCGGCCTTGTCGGCGTCGGCGCCATGGGGCTTGGCTTCTTCGCGCTGACCAGATTGCCGCTCCCCGAGGCGATCACGCTGAACTACGCCCAGCCGCTGCTGGTCGTCGTGTTCTCCTCGATCTTCCTCGGCGAGACGATCCGCGTCTATCGCTGGAGCGCGGTCGTCGTCGGTCTTGCCGGCGTGCTGGTCATCTCCTGGCCCGAGCTGACGCTGCTCAATTCCGATCAAGGCCTCGACGACCAGGAGGTGCTGGGCGTCATGGCCGCGCTGATCGCCGCCGCGATTTCGGCGGTCGCCATGCTCCTGGTGCGCAATCTCGTGCAGACGGAGAAGACGGCGACCATCGTGCTGTGGTTCTCGTCCACGGCTTCAGTGTTGTCGCTCTTCACCCTGCCTTTCGGCTGGCAGGCGCTGACGCCGCTGCAGGCAGCACTGCTTGTCTTCGCCGGCTTCTGCGGCGGCCTCGGCCAGATCCTGATGACGGCGGCCTACCGCCACGCCGAAGCCTCGGTCGTGGCGCCGTTCGAATACACCTCGATGATCCTCGGCGTCGTCGTCGGCTATCTCGTCTTCGGCGACGTGACCTCGCCCAACACGCTGATCGGCGGCGTGATCGTGGTCGCCGCCGGCATCTTCATCATCTGGCGGGAGCGGCAATTGGGTTTGGAGCGTACCCGCACCAGGACAGCCGCGCCGCCGCAGGGGTGATCGAGATCGTCGGTGTATCAGGCTGAGGAATTGAAAATGAACGACAAAGAGCGACCTTACGTCCTTCACACCAATCGCGAACTGGAGATGATGCTTGCCCGAGCCAAACCGATGGCTGTGTTTGCTCACGAGAAAGTGGATGGCTTTGAGAAATCCGACGCACTGGCCAATCAGGACTTCGCGCCACACGTCGCCGCCGGGACCCTTTCGGAGCATGTGAGGACCAGAACGATTTCCCTGCCAAGCGGTACCGCGGTGGATATCGACTACTGGTTCTACACGCTCAAGGGCGAGGAATGGCGGGTCGAAGCATATTGGCTGCTTATCGATTTCCTCCACCACAGGGGTTGGTGCCCGCAATTCGAATGGCTGCAGGGAAAGCTGCTTGGGTACACCGATCAGGAGAATAGCCATCATCTTTTGCGGACCTATCCGGCAGACCTGTGGGTTGCCGAGATTTGCAAGTCGCAGGATGCCGGATCGGCCGAAGCTTAGCTGCTCGTCGCATTGGCCCGCTCTTTCGCCAGCCGCACCAGCACCGCGCGCGTCTGCTCATCGGCCGGGAAAAAGGATTCGATCGCCAGTTCCGACAGCGTGACGTCCAGCGGCGTGCCGAACACGGTGATCGTGCTGATGAAGGAAAGCACCTGATCGCCATGCGCGAGCCTGAGCGGATGCACGATACCGCTCGGCTCGACCGGAGCCGGACGGCTGCTCTTCAGGCCGGACGGATAGGCGCGGAGCTCGCGCTCCAGTTCGATCAGCACCGGATCGCCGGTCGCGTCGCTCAGGTGCTTCAGCCGTTCGAGCAGATGCGCGCGCCATTCCGCCAGATTGACGATGCGAGGCGCCACGCCACCGGGATGCAGGCTCAGCCTCAGCACATTGACCGGCGGCGCAAGCAGCGACTGTTCGGAAATATCGGCGAGGAATGGGGCGATCGCCGCATTGGCGGAAACAAGGTTCCAGTGCCGGTCCACCGCCAGCGCCGGAAAGGGTTCGTGGCCCTTGAGCACGGTCTCGACCGCGGCCATCGCCGGCGCCAGCGTTGCGTCGCTGAGCGACCTCTCGCTGAAGCTCGGCGCGAAGCCTGCCGCGAGCAGCAGCTGGTTGCGTTGGCGCAGCGGGATCGACAGCTGCTCGGCCAGATGCAGCACCATCTCGCGCGAGGGCTGGGCGCGGCCGCTCTCGACGAAGGAGAGATGCCGCTGCGAGATATCGGCTTCCATGGCAAGGTCGAGCTGGCTCATGCGCCGCCGCGTGCGCCACTCGCGGATCAGGCTGCCGGCGGAGGGTTCGGATGTGGTCATGGGGAGCAGGACTAGGGCGGAGGGGGAGGGATTTCAATTACCTGGGAGGTTAAGCTCCTCCTTCCCCCCTTGTGGGGGAAGGTGGCCTCGCGAAGCGAGGTCGGATGAGGGGTGCTCCAGGGAAAGCCAGCGTCTCACTCCGCTGGAACACCCCTCATCCGTCTCGGCGCTGCGCGCCGATCCACCTTCTCCCACAAGAGGAGAAGGAAAGGTCGCGCTTATCCCAACACCTTGAGCTTCGCCTTTACCTCGAGAAAATCCCGCCAGGCCAGCTTCTTGTGCGCCGGCGTCCGCAACAGATAGGCCGGGTGCAGCGTCGGCATCGCCGGAATGGCAATCCCGGAAGCCGTCGTGTGCACCTGCCAGTTGCCGCGCAGGCGCAGGATGCCTTCGGTCGTGTTGAGCAGCGTCTTGGCC
>NZ_RZRX01000261.1:0-8463 GCF_003997405.1 Mesorhizobium sp. M2A.F.Ca.ET.042.01.1.1 | reverse complement strand
GGCAGGATGTCGGCGCGCCAGATGGCGTTGAGCTCGTTGGTGACGGCCTTCTGCGACAGGCCGCTGGTGTCGCCGGCGATGCCGCCCAGCCAGTCGTTGATCGGCGAGGGCAGGATCTGCGCCTGCCTCGCGACCGCGCCCGTCAGTTCGGCCAGCCCGCCCTGCTTCTTGATGGCGTCCTGCGGGTCGGGGTTGGCGGTGACCGTCTGCAGCACATTGGACAGCGCCGTCAGCGCCACGACGGCGGCATCGAGCGCCGGCGGCTGGCCGTCGACCTGCGCGATCGTGCCCTTGAGCGGCTTGAAATGCTCGGCCACAAGGCTGCCGGTCATGTCGACCTGGTCGGCCGAGCCGGCGCGCGGCAGCAATTTCGCTCCCGTCTTCACCACCTTGCCCAGTTTGCCGAGCTTGCTCAAAAGCTTCGAGCCGGTCTTGGCGGCGCCGCCGCTCTTGTCGTCGGCGGCCGCATCATCGGAGCGGGTGAGGTCGGTCTCCTGCACCACCGCGGTCAGCAGGCGCTTCAGCGCGGAGTCGGCGCTGGACAGGTCCTTGAGGTTCTCGCTGGCGATGTTGAGATCGGTCAGCGGCGCCAGCCGCATGTCGCGCAGGAAGGAATCCCACTGCGCGATATAGTCGTCGTAATAAAGCTTGAGGATGTCCTCGGAGAGCGCCGACACCGACGTCTCCGAATTCTCAGAGCAGCCGCCGGCAAACACGGCGCGGTCGAGCGCCGCCTGGCCGGCGACATCCTCGACCCGGTCGAGAATGGCGTCATGGAAGCCGGCATAGGTATAGGGGCCTGGAACGCCGACACGCAGCGTCTTGTCGGAGCGGCGCGCGAACACCTTGGCGCCGTTCGGTCCGGCGAAATTGGCCGGGACCCATTCCTTGACCGCCGCCACTTCCGGGTCGGCCAGAAGCTGCTTATAGGCGCGCTCCGGCAGCGAGATCGTGCACACCGTCTTCAGCGCCTCGGCGACCAGCTCCTTGTCCGGCGCGATGTAGCTGTCGTCGACCGCCATGCGGCGGATCGCGGCAAGCTGGTGCTCTTCGGCGTCCGCGGTCGGGAAGGGCGGCGCGGGCGCGAATTGCGGCAGGCTGTTCACCCACCAGTTCTGCACGAAATCCGTGTCCATCTGCGACAGGCCGGTCATCATGCGGTAGGTCTTCAGCGCGCCGAGCATGAAATCCGGGTCGCGGATCTGCCGCCACATCGTGGCTTCGAGCAACGCGACCATATGCGGCTCGAGCACGTTGCGCAGCGCATGGTCGTAACTGTCGGTCTGCGCCCGCACCAGCTCGGCCGAAGCTGTCGGGCCGAGCAAATTGTGGACGGCATCCGGCGGCGCGGTTCTGGCCGCCGCCACCGCATCCATCGCCGCCAGCGCACCGTCCATGGTCGGCTGCTCGACCGCGGCCGGCATGGCGGCGACGTCGGTCAACGGCTGCTGCAAAGCCTCGAACTGGCCCGCCTGCTCGGTGATCGCGTTGCGGTTATCGAGATAGGACCATGTGAACAGTCCGCCCGCGAGCAGGGCGGCAAGAGCGCAGGCGGCCGCAGCTCCGCGCCAGATCCAGGCGCGGCGGCGCTGCGCCAGCGGATCGAACGTGCCGAGGCCGGCCTCCTTGAAGATAACTTCGGTGAGCAGATTGCGCAGGAAGAAGCTGCGCTTCTCGACACGCGCCGCCGGCATGGCGCGGCGCGGCGGCAGTCCGAAGGATGAGGACAGCGCCGCGGTCAGCCGGTCGATCGGCGCGCCTTCCTGTGTCGCCGAGGTCAGATAGAGGCCGCGCAGCCAGGCGGCTTCCTCGTAACGGCTCTCGCCGAACATCGCCTCGACCAGCACCTGGATCGGCTCCGACAGGCTGGCGAGTTGAGCCGGGAAACGGAAGATCTCGGCGCGCTGGCCAAGCTTGTCCTCGTCCTCCAGCCGCGGCACCAGCCGCCGCTCCAGCTCGGAGGCGAGCCTGGCAAGCTCCGTCTGGATGGTGCCGGCGTTGACGCGGGCGTCGAGCGGAAAAGTCGTTCCCCACACCTGCTCGCGCGCCGTCGTCGACAGGCCGCCGAAGAAGGCTTCGAAGCCTTTGATCAGGTCGGCCTTGGTCAGCATCAGGTAGACGGGCAGGCGGATCTCCAGCCGGTCGTTAAGCTCCGCCAGCCGGCGGCGGATCTTTCTGCCATGCGCCTTGATCGCTTCGTCGCCCTCCGACAGCACGTCGATCGACAGCGCGACGATGACGCCGTTGAGCGCACGGCGGCCCCGGTGCTTCTTCAACAGGTCGAGGAAGCCCAGCCACTCCGCCGCGTCGACATCCGGCTGGCTTTCCTGCTGGACATAGCGGCCTGCCGTGTCGATCAGCACCGCGTTCTCGGAAAAGAACCAGTCGCAATTGCGCGTGCCGCCGACGCCCTGCAGGTCGTCGGTGAGGTCGATCGGGAAATTGAGTCCCGACTGGCGCAAGGCCGTGGTCTTGCCGGTGGCCGGCGGACCGACGATCACATACCAGGGCATCTCGCGCAGGAATTTCCGGCCTCCGAGCTTGCGCCGCTTGAGCTCGGCCATCACCTCGCCGAACTTGGCGCCGACGGCCGCGACGCTCTCCTCTCCAGGCGTGAGCTGCTTTTCCTGAACAGGCGCCGCGATCTCGGCGACGAACATGCGGTTGGCGCGGATCGCGCGGCGCTGCGCGATGATCAGGCAGATCAGCCACAGGATGATCAGCCCGGCGATGATGGCGATGCGCACATTGTCGGACTCGAACGGCGCGTAGGGGCCGACCTGCACGATCGGCCCGAACACCCAGATCAGCAGCGACAGCAGCGCGATGCCGATCAGCGTCCACAGGAAACGCGAGGTAATGACGGCCCAGAGGAAGCGCAGGATGAACATCTCAGAGCCTCTTCTCGACCAGGACCTCGACGCGCCGGTTGAGCGCGCGGCCCTCGCGCGTCGAGTTGTCGGCCACCGGATCGGTTTCGGCGCGGCCCTCTGACGAGATGCTCTCCGGCGGCACGCCCGCCTGCACCAGAAGCTTGGCTATGGTCTCGGCGCGCGCTTCCGACAGGCGCTGGTTGCTGGCCAGCGGGTTCGATTTTTGCAGGCGCACATTGTCGGTATGGCCGACGACCGTGATCTTTCCGATCAGCTCCTTGTTGTCGAGGATCACCTTGGCGATGGACTGGATCAGCGGCTCGTAGCCCTCGGTCAGCGTCGGCCGCGACGACTGGAACAGCTCGGGATTGGAGGACTGGATGATGAGCTTCGCCAGCGAGACGCTCTCGGTGCCGCTGAGCGCGCCCTTCAGCTCGTCCGGAGCCGCGGCCTTGAACTCCGGCAGCAGCGCGAAATCGACCGGCTGCGGCGCTTCGGGTTCGGGCGCATCCTGCTTGGGCGCGGCGCGGGTGACGTCGCCGCGCGAGGCCGGCGGCAGCGTGCGCACCAGCGCGGAAAGCTCGACCGCCTGGCTGCTCAAGCCCATCGACAGGCCGACATAGGCGGCAGCGGCGACGAAAATCGCGGCAAGCGCCATCACCCAGATCGGCACGATGAAGCGCTGCGGCTCGTCGGACGCGATCACGCCCTTCCAATTCGGCGACAGCGGCGCGTCCTCGGCATCCGCATTGCGCAGGAAGCGTGCCGCAGCAACGCGCACCGCATTGAGCGAACGGTCGCCGGCGCGGCCGGGCACCCGGTATTTGCCGCGGAAGCCGAGCGCCAGGCAGTAATATTGCAGCTCCAGCATTTCGCGGTCGCGGTTGGGATGCCGCTCCAGCTCGTCGAGCCGGGTGAAGAACTGGGTGCCGGCATCGACGTCGCCGCGCAGCATGACCACAAGCGGCTGGCGCGGCCATGCGCTGGCGCCGCCCCATGGCGTGTTGAGCGCGAGATCGTCGAGCAGCGCCGCCACCGCCCAGGCCGCCTGGTCGGCGCGCTCCAGCGAGGAGCCCGCGGCAACAGTGGCGTCGCGCGCCCGCACCAGCTCGTCGAGCAGGCGTGTGCGCATCACTTCCGGGTTCTCCGGCGCCAGCGCGCTTTCGAGCTCCGGCGCGAATTCAAGCAGCGGCGCGAAGATGTTGATCAGCGTGTTGGGATGGGCGCGCGCCCGCTTGACCGGCGCGCCCGGCACCAGCGGCGCCATCGGCCGGGGCGCGGCACCGGTCAGCCGGATGCGTGTGCGCTCGCGATCCTCCGACAGTCCGAAGGGATCATCCCGGCTCATGGCCTCACCTGTTCACCGAATAGCAGTCGACCTGCGGCTCGCTCGGCAGCACGCCGGAAACGCCGATGACGAAGCCGGGAGCGTCGAGCAGCGAGGCCCAATGCTCGCTCTTCTGGTCGAGCTCCAGGCACAGCCGGTCGCCGTCATAAGGGATCTCGCGCGGCTGCGAATGCAGCGGCTTCAGCGGAATGCCGGGCAGCCGCGATTTCCACAGGCCCTCGAACTGGTCGGCCGAGCCGACCGTCGCCTGGTTGACGAAGATCTTGCGCAGCGCGTCTTCCGACAGTTCGGAGCCGACGCGGATGACGATGCGGCTGGCGACCAGCAGCTTCGGGTTGTCGATGCGCACCTTCCAGACATTGGTCGCGTGCCGCATGACCGGCAGCGCGCGCGATTTCGGCTCGATGTAGCGCAGGCTGAGGATCAGCGAACGCAAGGCGTCGGCCAGCGCCATATAGGCGGGCCCGGGCGCCATGTGGTCGTAGGCCGGCAACTCGCCGAGCCGCCGCGAGCTGGACCCGTAGGTGGCCATCTCGCCGGCGAGGCCGGCAAGCTCGAGATAGAGCTCGGCCGGATGGAAGACGTCCTGCGCCAGCATATGCGCCAGCCGCGGCCGCGCGGCATTGGCGAGGTGCAGCATCAAGAGATCCTCGACGCTGCGGCCGGCTCCGCCCATCACCATCTTGCCATGCGCCTCGGCGATCTGGTCGAGGCCGGTGACGACCTCCTGCAGCAATTGCCGGTACCAGTGCACGGCGCCGGTGATCAGCGTCGGCGGCAGGAAGGACTGGTCGAGCGAGACGCCGCCATCGGCGCGCACGCCTGTGATATCGGCGATCGGCAAGGCGGTGTAGCCGCCGACCGATTTGCCGGGCGCCAGCAGCACCGCTTGCGGCCGGGCGATCTCGATTTTCTCCGGATCGGCGCCGCCTTGCACGGCGTCACGCACCGGGACGATCTTGCCGTGGTAGCGCGCACCGGTCGATTGGGCATGCGCCGGATCGAAGCCGACGCCGCCGGGCGGCTCGAGCGGCAGCGCCACCAGCACCGGCCCGGCGCCGGTGTCGGCCGTGACCGGCAGCGGCTTCGGCGCATCCATCAGCTCCGGGATGGAGAAGGGCGTGCCGTCCGGGAAGATGCCTCGGGCGGACACGATCGACACCTGGCCGGCATCGAGCAGCGACTGGTCGAGCGTCAGCTGCTGGAAGCCGAACGTATGGAGCTGGCCCGCCTGCAAGGCGCCGCGCACCATCCCCTCGAAGAACCGGTCCTGCTGCTGGAAATGCTGGGTCCTCAAGAAGAGTCCCTCGGACCACAGCACCCTGTTTGCGTCGCTCATGCTGCCACTCTCTGCACTTGCCCTGTTGACGCTTCGCTAGGCGGATATGCCGCCTTTGCCGAGGCTGACATTGATGGTGAATTTCGACCCCGGCGATACCGACTTGGTCGTGCGCCAGTTGCGTCCGCCGGGTTCCCGGATCAGCGCGACGAAGCCGAGCGCCGTCGCGTTCGGCTCGACCGTGATCGTCTTGGCCGCCGTCTTGCCGGGCGCCACCGAGATCGCGTCCGAGCCGATGAGGTCGGCGCCTAGCGCCGAGCCCGCGTCGCCCTGCAGCGCGAAGTAATCGGCCGAGTTGAACTTGCCGGTGCTGGCAAGCCGCATGACCAGAACCGTCACCGGCCGATCGCCGCCGCCCGGTCCCGGATTCATGCCGGCGCCGCCGGTCACGTTGACCGAGATCACCGATGGTTTCGGCGGGCCGCTCTGGCAAGCCGCAAGCAGCCCCGTCGCGCCGAGAGCAACGATGAATTCGCGTCTGTCGATCATGTCCCTACTCCTCTTCGTAAGCATCCCTGAAGTCCGCGCCGATCTCGCCCAGGAAGCTCGATTCCGCGCTCTGGGCGATGTCGCGATGGCGTTTCTGGTAGAGCTCCCACAGCTTGGCGTTGCGCCCGCCGGCGAGCAGATTGCCGATCGCGGAATTGGACTTGAGCTCTTCCTCGATCGCGGCCGGATCGAAACGGTCGATCATGCGCCGAAGCGCTGCCTGAACGCCGCGCCAGGCGCGCACGTGATGCTGCGCGAGATCCTTGACAGCATCGCTGATCGCCGCCTCGCCGGAGAGAAAGCCGGGGCTGCGCTCGGCGATGATGGTGACGATGACGTCCTCGACCGTCGGCAGGAATTTGAGCGGGTTGACTTCCGAAGAACCGACCACCGTCTGTGCGACGCGCGCGCTCCCCTTCTCTTCGGCGCGCTTGCGCAGGAGCTGCATTAAGCCGTCGAGCATCAGCCTGTATTCGCGGCCGAATTTCTCCATCTCGGCGAGCGAATCGCGCCCGGGAAAGTCGGCCTCCTCGACGCCCATGCCGCGCAGGAATGCCGCGCGCAGCGCCATGTCGCTCGGCGCGGGCTGCGCTGCACGCGATGGCCGCGGCGCGGGAGCAGCGCGAGGTGGCGGGGCAGGCGGCTCGGGTGCATTCGCCGGTATTTCCCATGGGCGGGCGGCCTTCGGCTTCTCGGCGGCTCGCCCATCGCGACCGGTTGCATCGGCGCTGGTGCCGGAAGCGGGCGTCGCGGCTGGCCCGAAGCTGAAATCGTCGAAGCCGGCGGCTTTGGGCGCGGGCTCGGGCATGTCGTTGCGCGCTGGCATGTCGCCAAAGCCGAACGGGTCCGCTCGGCCGGCGGCGGGCTCGTCGTTCGAGGCGGGCGTCGCCACCGGATCGAGGCTGAACGGGTCGTCGAAGGCCGGCGAGCTGCGCTGGTTCGAAGCGCGATCGTAGGCTCCAGGCACAGGCTGCTCGAACGGATCGGGCAGCCCGGCCGGGCGCGGCCGCTGCGGCTCCTCCTCGGCCTTGGCCGAGAAGAAATCGTCGCCGCCGATGCTGGCAGGCGTCCGCGCCTGTGGCGGCGGCCATGCTGGCGCGGCGTTGGCGATTGGCGCCTGGCCGATCGAGGTGTGGCCGGCGCTGGGCTGCACCTCGACATGGAGCACATAGTCGCCCATGCGCAGCCGCATGCCGCTTTGCAGGCGGGTCGACCTGCCGGTGCCGAGCGGGCTGTCGGAGTCGTTGATGAACAATCCGCTGCTCGATGTGTCGGTGACGAAATAGCCGTCGCGGCCGCCGCTGATCTTGCAATGCGCGCGCGAGACGAACATGTCCGGGTCGTCGATCTGCCAGCCGGCATCGGCGCTGCGGCCGATCACCAGCTCGCCCTCGTCCAGCCGGGTCTGCCTGACCAGTTGCGAGCGCGGGCCTTGTTCCAGGGTCAGAAGCAGGCTCATGCGGCTGCCTCCGCCATGTCCGGCCGCCAGCCGACGATGGTGCGCAGCCTGAGATCGTCGGCGTCGCCCTTCTCGGCTGGGCGTGAGAGCCAGGAAGTGCGGCCGAGCTGGATGGTTCCCATCTTGGGCGCCGGCACGGCGTCGCGCGCCAGTACGATCCTGAGGTCGACATCAAGGGCTTCGCCGATCATGTCACGCACCGCCTTCTTGAACAGGGCAAGCCTCCGTTCTCTAGGCAGGAACGACTTGAAATCATCGAGGCTGAGCGGGCCGACGCGCAATTCGATGCGGCTCTGCCGGCTGAAGACGCGCGGGCCGATCGTGGCCCCGCGCCCCAGCGCCGCATAGGCTTTGCCGACTTGGCTCTGCAGCGCCTTCGGAATGGTGATCCAGGCGGCGACGAATTCCTTGATCTCGACCGGCACCTTGAAGGCGGTGGCGAGGAACAGCGTCAGCCGCTCGGCGCCGTCGACCTGGTTCGCCAGCGATCCGGCCTGGCGCAGCCGCACCGTGTCGATCTCAGGGTCCTGCGTGCCGGGAAGGCCGATGCCGGCCATGGCTTCCAGCATGGCGCGCACACGCCCGCCGATCGAACGTTCGACCTGCACCGCCGGATGCGCGTCCGCCCAGGCGCGGTAGTAGAGCGCGATCATGCGGTGTTGCAGGATGTTGACGAAGTCGACGAAGGTCGTGTCGCTGGTCTGCTCGGCGTCGGCGCCGGTGAACCAGCGTTGCGACAGCCGGTCGAGCACCCAGCGCGTCAGATGCAGCGGCATCGGCCCTTCCGGTCCGAGCAGGCCGAGATTGGCGAGGGTCACGCGCGCCGGAGCCTTTTCGCCCGCATTCTGGAATTTGACCACGTCCCTGGCCGAGAAGCTTAGGCGCACATGCTGGCCCAGCCGTGCCGGCTCGCGCTCCGCGGTTCCTGAAAGGGCGCACAGGCCCCCACCCCAGC
>NZ_RZRX01000260.1:0-8546 GCF_003997405.1 Mesorhizobium sp. M2A.F.Ca.ET.042.01.1.1 | reverse complement strand
ATGCCAGGCGAACGCGTCCTGTCCGGCAATCTCGACATCGCGCTCGCCTGGCATGACGGCGCCACCCTGCCCTACAGCCGCCATGTCGCCGATGTGCAGTCGCGCTGGATCGGCCCGGCGAAGCCGATCGAGACCGCTTCGCGCAATGGCGAGCCGCTGCCGCTGGTGGTGTTCGAGGCGCCGTGCCTGTTGCGCACTGTCGCGACGGAAACGCTCGACCGCGCCGGCATACCCTGGCGCATGGCATTCTCGAGCCCCAGTCTCGGCGGCATCTGGGCGGCGGTGGCGGCTGGCCTCGGCCTGACGATCCGCACCGACATCGGCCTGCCCGCCAATGTCAGGGCGATCGCGCCGGGCGTATTGGGGCTTCCCGCCCTGCCGATGATGGCGCTGCATCTCCACCAGAAGGACGCCGAGCTCGACCCGGTCGCGGCGCGGCTGGCGGAGATTCTTTTGCAGGCCGCGCTGGAGACGCTGCAGGAGGGGGCGCGGACCAAGGAGGGATTGCGGGAAGTGGCCTAGTTTCTCGGCCGACGCCCCGCGCTTTCGTCATTCTATGGCGGAGCAAGGAGCGAAGCGACGCGCGCAGACCATAGAATCCATGCCGTTACCTCGAACGTAGGGCGCAGCGGAGCAGAATTCTGAACCGTAGGCGGCGCCTCGAAGTCACGGCATGGATCCTCGGGTCTGCGCGCGTCGCTTCGCTCCTTGCTTCGCCCGTGGATGACGACTGGAGAGGTGTCGCCGCTCTAATGCCTCACCGCTTCTTCGCGCGGCCCGCGAAAGGATTGTCCGACGTCCGCAGCGCCATGCGGATCGGCACGCCGGGCATGTCGAAGGCTTCGCGCAGGCTGTTGGTGAGATAGCGGACATAGGATTGCGGCATCGCGTCCGGGCGCGAGCAGGAGACGACGAAGCCCGGCGGCCGGGTTTTTGCCTGGGTCACATACTTGATCTTCAGCCGGCGGCCGGCGACGGCGGGCGGCGGATGATGCGCCAGGATGCCTTCCAGCCAGCGGTTGAGCTTGCCGGTCGAGACGCGGCTGTTCCAGACCTTGTGCGTCTTGATGACGCTTTCCATCAGCTTATCGAGGCCACGCCCGGTCTCGGCCGACACCGTCACCGCCTGGATGCCGCGCACCTGCGGCAAGAGCCGCTCGGTCTTTTCGCGCAGCTCGGCCAGCAATTCCTGCGGGTTGTCGATCAGGTCCCATTTGTTGAAGGCGATCACCGGCGCCCGGCCCTCGCGGATGATCAGGTCGGCGATCTGCAGGTCCTGCTTCTCGAAGGGGATGGTCGCGTCGAGCACGATGATGACGATCTCGGCGAAGCGGATGGCGCGCAGGCCATCCTGCACCGAGAGCTTTTCCAGCTTCTCCTGCACCTTCGACTTGCGCCGCATGCCGGCGGTGTCGAACAGCTTTATGCGGCGGCCGCGCCAGTCCCAGTCGACCGAGATCGAATCGCGCGTGATGCCGGCCTCCGGGCCGGTGAGCAGCCGCTCCTCGCCGATCAGCGCGTTGATCAGCGTCGATTTGCCGGCATTCGGCCGGCCGACGACTGCGATGCGCAGCGGCTTGGTGTCGTCATAGGCGGGCTCGGCATCCGGGGCGGCAATGTCCTCGCCGATCAGCACCTCGCTGGCGGCGATCTCGTCGCTGTCGTCTTCCTCCTCGCCGAGCGCGCGCTCTTCGCCCAAGGCTTCGACCACCGCGTCGCGCAGGTCGGGCATGCCCTGGCCGTGCTCGGCCGAGACCGGGATCGGCTCGCCGAGGCCAAGCTCCCAGGCCTCCAGCATGCCGCCTTGCGCGCCGCGCGCCTCGGCCTTGTTGGCGACGAGCACAACCGGCTTGCCGGATTTCCGCACGACGTCGGCGAAGGTGCGGTCGTCCGGCATCAGGCCCAACTTGGCATCGACGGTGAAGAAGATGAGATCGGCCTCGCGAATGGCGATCTCGGTCTGCTGGCGCATGCGGCCGGGCAGCGTCGAGGCGGCCGCATCCTCGAAACCGGCGGTGTCGATGACATCGAAATGAAGATCGTAAAGTTTTGCCGCATGGACGCGGCGGTCGCGCGTGACGCCCGGCGTGTCGTCGACAAGCGCCAGCTTCTTTCCGACCAGCCGATTGAAAAGAGTCGATTTGCCGACGTTAGGCCGACCGATGATGGCGACTTTGAAGCCCATCCAGGATCACGACGCGTTGCCCGACCCGCGGATCAGCTCGGACATCAGCTGCGCCCGCTGGCGCACATTGCGCGGGGCAGCCCCATCCGAAGAGATCTGGTCGAACAGTTTGAGCGCATCGGCCGACTTGCCGTCCTTCCAGGCGGCAAGGCCAAGCGCCTCGCGCGCCGAATGGCGCAGCGGATTGGTGTCGGCAGTGAGCGCCTCGACGCGGCTGGAGACATCGGCGAAGGAGCCGTGGTCGACGAGCAGCAGTGCTGCCCTCAGCCGCGCGATGTCGCGGATGCCGGCGGGGATGGCGTTGTCGGCGGCGACTTCGTCGAAATCCTTGACCGCGCCGTCGACGTCGCCCTTGTCGGCCTTGACGGTCGCGGCGCGCATGCGGGCGAGCAGCGGATAGGCGCCGTAGCCGTCCTTCTCCAGCTGATCGAGCGCGGCGATCGCCTCGTCGTTCTTGCCGTCATTGGCGAGCTTGAGGGCCGCCGAGAAGGCGTCGCCCGAACGATTGGCGCGGCTCTCGTCCCAATAGCGGTAGCCGACGACAGCCGCCGTTCCCAGCACGATCAGGATGGCGATGCCGAGGATGGCGGGGCCAAAACGGTCCCACAGCGCCTGCGCCTGCTCGCGACGAATCTCTTCGTTGACTTCGCGGATAAAACTGTCGTCCGACATCAATCAAAAACCATTATTGCCCCAGAGGGGGCGCTTCTTGAGCCCGCGTTTTAGCGAAAATTTGTCGGCATGGAAGAGGGAGAGCCGGAAAATCGGCTGAGAACCCCAGATGCCGCACGGGGCTTGCCGGACCGCATCGACGCCACATTTGCGCGATAGCCGGCTTCCGATCAACGGGAGACGTTCCCGCCGGAAGGTTGCCAATGCTTCGTTCGTACCGCGTCCTCGCATTCAGTCTCGCCGCGCTTGCCTCAGCCAATGCCGCCTTGGCCGATCCGCCGAAACCGCCAGCCGTTTCGCCGGCCAGGCCCAAGCAGGTCGTGCTGATTTCTTTCGATGCCGCCCGCGAGATCACGCAATGGCAGCGAAGCCGGGCGCTGGCAAAGCGCACCGGCGCGCATTTCACCTATTTCCTGTCCTGCGTCTTCCTGCTCTCGCCGGACACGCGACGACAATATGCCGGCCCCGGCAAGACCGCCGGCAAATCCAATGTCGGCTTCGGCGCCTCGAAACAAGACGTCGCGGAGCGGCTCGAGCAGGTCCGGCTGGCGGCTGCCGAGGGCCACGACATCGGCAGCCACGCCTGCGGGCATTTCGACGGCAAGGCATGGAGCAAGGCCGACTGGCTGACCGAATTCGCCTCCGTGCGGCGCATCTTCGAGAACGCCTATGCGATCAACGGCATCCCCGAACCGGCCGACTGGCGTGATTTCGCCCGTCATGCCGTGAGCGGTTTCCGCGCGCCATACCTTTCGACCGACAAGGCGCTTTACGAAGCGCTGCTCGAGGCGGGCTTCCAGTATGATGCGAGCGGCGTCTCCAACGGTCCGGGGATCCCGCCGACCCTGAGCGGAACAACCCGCTTCGCCCTGCCGCTTATACCGGAAGGGCCGAAGGCGAAGCCGGTGGTCGCCATGGACTACAACCTCTACGTCCGCCATTCAGACGGCGCCGAGAAACCGGCGATGGCGGGCGAATTCACCGAGCGCGCCTATCAAGCATTCCGCGCCGCCTTCGAGGCTGAGTACAACGGCAAACGCCTGCCGCTGGAGCTCGGCTTCCACTTCACGCTGATGAACGGCGGCGCCTATTGGGACGCGCTGGAGCGGTTCGCCGGCGAGGTCTGCGTGAAAGCCGATGTCGAGTGTATCAGTTTTCGCGATTATGTCGCACGCCGGCGCGCCGGCCAGGCGCAGGCGAGTGTGGGCGGCTGACCGGACCCAGCCGCGCCCTAAAATCTTTCAGATTCGCTCCATGCGCTTTAGGTTTGATCTTACGCATGTCTCGATCCCGAAACCGGTTCCCACTTTCGGGAGACATGCTTTAACTTACCGGCTGATCTTCGGGACGCATGCCAGCCCGCTCACGTTCCAGATAATGCTGATCGATAACCGGCAGTTGTTCGCCTTGCAGCGTCGCCTCGAAGGCACGCAAACGTTTGTGCACAGACTGCAGCTCGACAATCGTCGACCAAGAATTCAACAGGAACTGCAGCGAATTCGTCACCTTGCCGAACGCGTTCGAGATCTGGTTCAGCGCGCCAAACGTGATCTTGTGCGCGACCAGCGAAGGCCCGAGGATCAGCAGCGAGAAGATGTTGTCGGCCTGCAGGTAGGTGTAACGAACAACGTTGAAATAGATGTAGTGGAAATAGAGCTTGAAATAATTGCGACGGACGTTGTTGAACAATTGCGTCGTCGTCGCCGGCTGAGCCCGGTCGGGATGATCTTCGCCGTAGACAAGCTCCTTGCGATAAGCTGCCTCGACACGCTGGTTGCGAAACTGCAGGCCCGGGAGCTTAAGACCCGCCACCATGACGGAGATCGTTCCGAATAGACACCAGCCCAATGCCGCAACGACCAGTGGTTGAGGAACCGCGCCGATGATCGGCAATTCGGTGATGTGAGCCTGTAGCTGAATCAAGACCGGCAGAAAGGCGATCAGGGTCATGATCGACTGGACGAAGGTCGAGCCGAGGTCCTCCATGATCTGCGAGAAGCGCATCGTGTCTTCCTGGATACGCTGTGAGGCGCCCTCGATGTGGCGCAGCCGGCTCCAATTGGCCATGAAGTAATCGTTCATCGCGGTGCGCCAGCGGAAGATCCAGTGGCTGACGATGAAGGCGTTGACCACCTGCACGTTCATGCCGACCAGCGCCAGCCAGGAGAAATCGGCCAGCCCTTTGTAGAATTCTATGTTGGTCGAGGGAGTCGTTCCCGACATCAAGCCTTGGACGTAGTCGAAGAAGGGACCATACCAATTGTTGACCGCAACCGAGATCTGAACGTTAAAGTAGATGAAGAACAGGATGACGGCGGTCGTCAGGATCGACCAGTTCTGCCATGGGTGCGGAGCGTACCAGCTCCAGAAGGCGTAGAAGATCGCCACGCAGGCGACGAAGTAGAGGTAGAACCACAGGAACGGCTTCGACCACAGCACTGCGATGCCGATGATGGGCGGCGTGCCGGCCGCTGCCGGCGGCAGGCCGAAGACGGCGCCCAGTTGCTCACCGCCGAAAAACCAGAACAGGATCGCCGCAAGGCTCCAGAGGGCGGCCGAGGTGAAGAAGAGCTTCGGCTGCGGGAAGAAAGATACGAACACTGTGGCGGGTTTCCTCGGTCTGACCGCAAATCAGCGGCGTTGCTGTTCGGCGGGCATAAGGTCACACATTAGGGGGAAAGAAAATGCCCTGCCCGATGCCCGGCATCGAACAAGGCCGCAAATCATGGCGATTTTGGCGCGGCCGACCAGGCAATGACGCCGGAGAGCAACAGGGCAACCGCCGCCATGATCGAGGCAAGGGTATAATTGCCCGCGGCCTGGGCGAGCAGGCCGGCGGCGACCGGGCCGACGATCTGACCAAGGCCGAAGGCCGCCGTCATCACCGCGAAGACGCGGCGTGGCGCCCGCGGCGCGAGCTGTCTGCCCATCTGTATCCCTAGCGCCGTGATGGCAATGAAGGTGCCGCCGAGCAGGACACCGGCGATCAGCGGCCCGGCGGCGCCGTTGACGACGACGCTGGCGGTGACGCCGACCACCTCGATCAGGCAGGTGACCGCATAGGCGGCATAGAGCCCGATCCGCCCGGCCAGCTTCTGCCAGAACCAGGTCGAGGGAAAGCCGGCAAGCCCGGCGACCATCCAGACGGTAGCCTCGAACACGCGGCCGCCGCCGCCCTGGCGAACGATGGCGACCAGAAAGGTGGCCGTCACCACATAGCCGAAGCCGAACAGCCCGTAGGCGACAATCATCTTCGCCAGCGACCGGTCCTTCGGCAGCGCCGGCTCACGCCCGTCAACGCCATTGGCCGGCGTGGCCGAGCCCGCGAGCAGCATGACGATGAGCAGGCCAACCATTGAGAGCACTCCAGACCAGATCCAGCCGGAGGCCCAGCCGGCGTGGTCGGAGACGAGGATCGCGAGCACTGCCGAGGAGACGGCAATGCCGAGGCCGACGCCGCCGAAATGCAGCGCCTGCAGATCGCCACGTCCGGCTTCCGCCAGATGGCTGAAGACGATCGAGGCCATGAACACCATGACGAAGGCGCTGGCGAGGCCAGCGAGGAAGCGGATGACGATGAAGGCGGCCATTGTCTCGTTGAGACCCATCAGCCCTGCGAGCACGGCGCTGGCGGCCAGGCCGGCGAACATCAGCAGGCGCTCGCGGCCATGCGCCCAGCCGCCGGCGGCGGCCAAAGCGCCGATGAGGTAGCCGAGATAATTGGCGGAAGCGATCCAGCCGGCATCGGCCGGCGTCAGATGCAGTCCCTCCATCATGCCCGGCAGGATCGGCGTATAGACGAAGCGGCCGATGCCCTGGGCGACGGCAAGCGCTACCATGCCGGCAAAGGCAAGACGCAGGGGGGATGGCGAGGCATTCATTGCGGCGCACAATAAGAATGTGCGCTCGCGAAACAATGCGTTTGCGTTGGGCCAGCTTACATCCAAGACATTGACGTCCCCTCACCCAGCCTCCGCTTCGCTCGGCTGACCATTCCGGGGCGAGCCACGGGTCTCGCCCGTCCTTCGGACCCCCGGTGGGGAGAAGAGACTGTCGACGCCGGCGCCAACTTCTTCTCCCTACCGGGAAGAAGATGGCCGCGAAGCGGCCGGATGAGGGGGAGCGCCGCCGAAAGGCCAATAACTAGCGACAGCCCGCGCCTGCCGTCTCGTAGGCCGTCCGGCGAGCCGTCAGCCGGAACGGCAGGTCGCCGAGTTCGCGCTCCGACATGGTGTCGAGCACCGGATGCGACAGCGGATCGGTGATCCAGCGGGCGATCTCGCCATCGTCGCGCGACCTCGCCTCGGTCGCGGCAAACCCTTTCAGCAAGGATAAAATCTTCATCGGACTACTCCTGGCTCAAGGCTATTCCTGTTAAATTCTGCGCTTTCCCGTTGGGATTCAATTGAGATTTCGGGCCATCCACTTTAGAAAAACTGAATGGCTATGCTGAACCGCGTCCATCTCAACGGCCTGCGCGCCGTGGAAACCGTCGCCCGGCTGGGATCGCTGGCGGCAGCGGCGGCGGAGCTGAACGTCTCGGTCAGCGCTGTCAGCCAGCAGGTCAAGCGCACGGAAAAGCAGCTGGGACAGGCGTTGTTCGAACGCACGCCTGGTGGGCTGGTGCCGACCGAATTCGGCGCCACCTTCACAGCGCGGCTGAGCGCCGGCTTCCGCGAGCTCGCGCAAGCGGTGGCGCTGGCCGACGAGGCCAACGAGTGCACGCTCGTCGTCTCGGTGGCGCCGGCTTTTGCCTCGAAATGGCTGTTGCCCCGGCTGTCGCGGCACTTCGCGCGGCATCCGAACGTGCTTTTGCGCATCGACGCCTCGGCCAAGGTCGCCGATCTCGACCGCTCTGACATCGATATCGCCATCCGGCTCGGCGACGGCAAATGGCCAGGCGACCGCGCCGAGCTTCTGCTTGCGCAGGAGGTGTTTCCGGTCTGCGCGCCCTCGATCGCGGCCAGGCTGAAGTCGATCGGCGATCTGGCGCAGACCTGCGCCATCACCGACGAGCGGGCGATGTTCAGCTGGGACAGCTGGTTCGAGGCGGCCGGCGTCGAGCCGGTCACCTTCCAGAAGGGCGCGCGCTTCACCGATCCGATGCTCTGCCTGGAATCGGCGATCGCCGGTCACGGCGTGATGCTTGCCTGGCAGTTGCTGACCGCCGACGCGCTGGCCGACGGCCGACTGGTCGCGCCCTTCGGGATCAAGGCCGAAAGCGGGCTCGGCTACTGGCTGGTGACCTCGGCCACCAAGAGCGAAAGCCGCAAGGTGCGCGACTTCAAGGCCTGGATTCGCGAGGAGATCGAGGCGACGGTGGCGCAGTTCCGCGCGCTGGACAGCGCCGCTTAAAAGCTGCGCACTTTTCGACAACGCTGTCCGCCCTGCTTGAGAGCAGGCCCAGTCGATCGCGGTGGAAAGGTCAATCGCAGCGGTCTATGTAAGGATGAGAACCCCAACAATAGCAGGCAGGATCATGACCACACATTCGCGCGGCGTTTCGGCAAGCATCGACCCGGTGAAGCTCGACAGGCTGGCCGAGGTCGCCATCAAGGTCGGGCTGCAGCTGCAGCCCGGTCAGGATCTGGTGCTGACTTCGTCGATCGCGGCGCTGCCGCTGACGCGGCGCATTGTCGAGCACGCCTACAAGGCGGGCGCCGGGCTGGTGACACCGATCTTCAACGAC
>NZ_RZRX01000025.1:0-39073 GCF_003997405.1 Mesorhizobium sp. M2A.F.Ca.ET.042.01.1.1 | reverse complement strand
GGAGAACCCAGAGGAACGAGCGTATAAAGTGGCTCTGCTTCTTTCAACACCGAACCAACAGAGCGCTGCGCCACTTCGAGGACGATCGCGTCGGCGGGTGCGGTCAGCACCGTGACAGCCTTCCGCCGCGCGGCCTTGTCGAGTTCCCTGGCCGCGGCATCATGATCGCGGCGCGCTTGGACGAGTTCCTCAGCGGTCTTCTGGCGGAACTCTGCGAGGTAAGCCGCTTCCTCGGCCTTCAAGCGTTCCACATTCTCCTCAAGCTCAGCCATGTTATTGCCCGCAAGCAGCATTTCCTGCTCGACCTGCAGCCGCTGACCCTTGGCAGACAGATAGTCGACCTTCGAGCCGACCTCCCTCTTCAGCAGAACGTCCCGCATCGTCTCAAGATCCTTCGCCACGCCAAGGCGAACCTCCAAGGCCTCGCGATCGGCGCTCTTGGTCGCCATCTGGGCTTGAACATTGCGGATCTGCCGATCGTAAGAAGCCAGCTTCGCCTTGTTCTCCTCAACCCTCCGGATCCATATCGTCGACTGCAGGCGCGCTTCGTCATCCAGGTTTTGGGGGTTGTATGGCCGGTCGTCGAGCTCGGACTCGAGCCGCCCGATTTGCGCGGCGAGGCTTGCGACCTTTCCGCGCAATTGATCGGCATCGGCTTCGCTGAACGTCGCGTCGAGGGTCGCCAATGCGTCGCCTTTCCGCACGATGTCGCCCACCTTGGCGTCGATGCTGCGCACGGTCGAAATCTCGAGCGGCTGCACCACAATCGTCGAGGCCGTCGTCACCAGCTTGCCCGGTGCGACCACGATCTGGTCGACCTTGGCTACCGACGCCCAAATGCCAGCGACCATGATGACCGCGACAAGTACGTACAGCGTGGCTCCCACGACCCAGGGCGGGCGCCGCTCGTCAATCTTGCGGGCATCGCTTTGAAAGTCTCTCACCGCTGGAAGGAGCGTGCTCATCGGGCAAGGTGCCTGTTCTGCTGGTTCCAAAGCTGTCGATAAGTCATGCAACGGGACAGAAGTTCGCCATGTTTCCCGTGATCGACGATCCGGCCGCGATCCAGCACGACAATGGCATCCGCTGCGACGAGCGAGGACAGACGGTGCGAAACCATGACCACGGTTCGCCCCTCGGCAATGCGGGCAAGGTTTGCCTGGACGATCGCCTCGCTCTCGGGATCAAGCGCGGAGGTCGCCTCGTCCAGGATGAGGATGCGCGGTTGGCGCAGCAGGGCACGGGCGATCGACAGGCGCTGCTGCTGCCCGCCCGACAGGTTGGTGCCGCCCTCCTCGAGCAAGGTGTCGTAGCCCTGCGGCAGAAGCTTGATGAACTCGTCGGCGCCGGCCATCGTCGCGGCGTGGACGATCTCCTCCAGAGTCGCATCTGGCCTAGTCGCCCCGATGTTCTCGCGCACGGTGCCGCGGAACAGAAAGCACTGCTGCATTACGACGCCGACATTGCTGCGCAGATGCGGAAGGTCGAGCTCGCGAATTTCATGACCATCGATCCGCACCGAGCCGTGCTGGATCGGGTACGTGCCGCGCATCAGCCGCGTCAATGTCGACTTGCCCGAGCCGCTGCGCCCAACGATGCCGAAAACCGAACCGGCCGGGATGGTCAGCGACACGTCGTTCAGGGCCGGCGGAGCGCTTTCGCTGTAGCGGAAGAGAACATGCTCGAACTCGACAGTGCCCGCGATCGGCGGGCGCAGGCCGCGTACATTCGGTGGCCGCTCCGGACTGCGGTTCATGATGTTGCCGAGCATTCGCACCGAGAGCCCGGCCTCCTGGTAGCCTTGCACCAGACCGACGATCTGTGAGAGCGGCGTGGTGACCCGGCCCGACAGCATGTTGAACGCGATCAGCGCGCCCACTGTCATCTGGTTGTCGAAGACGAGCAGGGCGCCGAAGCCGACGACCGCAACCGTCAGCAGCTTTTCGAGGAGCCCGATCACCGCCTGCGCCGAGGTCGAAATCCGCCCTACGTCGAACCGCGACTCGGCGGCCTGGGCGCAGAGTGCGTCCCAATCGCGCTGGCGCAAGGGCTCGGTCGCCAACCCTTTGACCGTTTCTATGCCGTGGATGGTCTCGACGAGATAGGCCTGACGCTGCCCTTCGGCCTCGTAGAGGACGCGCAACTTGCGGCGGTAGAGCGGGATCAGACCGCCGATCACACAGGCGGTGAGGGCGGAAAAGCCGAGCACCATTGTGGCGAGGCGACCGCTGTAGAGGAACAGCAGCGGCACGATGACCAGCAGCGAGGTGGCGTCGAGCAATGTCAGGAAGAGGCGGCCGGTCAGAAACTCCCGGATCTTCTCGACCTGCTGCATGTGCTTGGTGATGACGCCGGCCGAGGCGCGCTCGAAGAAATCGATCGGCAATGACAGCAGACGCGCGAAGGTGCGGATCGAGGTGCGCACATCGATCCGCGCCGAGGCGTAGACCAGCAGGATGCGCCGCAGATAATTGAAAATCGCGTCGAACACGACCGCGGCGCTGACCCCGATGGCGAGCACAACGAGTGTCGTATAGGCCTGGTGCACGAGCACCTTGTCGACGGTGATCTGGATGAAGATCGGCAGGGCAAGCGCCAGCACCTGCAGCGCGACCGCGGCCACCGCGATGTCGCGGAACATCGCGCCGTTGCGGACGACTTCCGGGAGGAACCAGATAAAGCCGAAAGGCCGGCTCTCATCCGCCAGCGCGAATGTGCGGCGCAGCAGCAGGAGCTCGCCGGTCCACTTCCTGCAGAACGTCGCCTGGTCGAGGGGTAATACGTCGAGGCAGTCAGCAAGGGGGTCGAGGACCCCGACCTTGTTCTCGTTGAATCCGAGCAGGATGACGCTGTTGCCATTTGTCAGCCGGGCGATCACCGGATAGGCGTCGCCGAGGCGTTGCAGGTCCTTCCAGCCAACCTTCAATTTGCGGCTGCGCATGCCGCTGCTGCGGGCGATCTTCGGCAGCACCCGGGTGATGTCGTCATCGGGCCTCAGCGCAAAGTCGTGCTTGATGCGCTCGGGGGAAAGATCGATGCCGTAGTGCCGCCCGATGGCGACGAGGCACTGCAGTGCCGTTTCGACCGGAGATCCTTCCACGTTGCCGCGCAGATTATCAGCCTTGGCGGCGCGAAGGGTGGAGGAGCGCGTTCGGGTCATCCAGGTGAGGACGAGCCATACGAGCACCGTGCACAGCAGGAACTGAGCCGGGGGGCTCGGCCTGTGGAGCCACTCGACCGGCCCGTGCCCGGCGGCGGCGAGAGTGGCGAGCGCATCGGACAACCAGCGATTCAGTTCGCTATGGAGATCGCTCATGGCTCTCGCTCCGCGGTATGTTGGCAGGTCGGCGCGTGGACGAGCGCCGTGACGCAAACGGGCCTCGGCGTGCTCCCGCTTCCGCTGCGCCATGACGGGCGGAGAGGGGCAGTGTTGGGCATGAAGCACCGACGCATTTGGGCTATTGCTCGTCGCTGAAATTTGGCGATTTCGGCCGCCGCCGCGCGGTTGCCGCGGGCGTTGCCGCCGCAGGCAATGCCGCCTGCGGCATCAGCCGCACCACCGTTGCTCCAGCATCTGCCGTTTCCTCGCCGACCGGCACGGGAGAAGTGGACTGGGAGCCCGGCTCGGCTCCCGGTGACGACGGCTGCTGCGACCGCAGCACGCCCGCCTTCTCGAGCTGTTCGCGCATGCCGTTCTGCGTCTGCAGCATTTGAGAGAAGGCCTGCAGGCTGGTGATCAGCCGCTGCGTCACGCGCGGCTCGGAGCCCGACAGCGAGACCAGATCAATGCGGATCATGCCGTGCTTGAGCGAAATCTCGCCAAACGCATCGACAAAGGTTTCGGGTACCGTGTCCATTGCCCAAGCCCCATTTTACAAGAAGGGCGGCCGGGCAAGTGCCCGGCCGCGGATGGTGTACCGTCAGGCGAGAGCGATTGAGAACTGGCTCTGCTTGGTGTCGTTATCCCCGTCCGTGAGAGTCGCCGTCAGGTTCATGTTGAGCGGTTCAGGCAAGAACGACTGCTGGATGGTGAACTGGATCACCGGGATCTTGATCGTTCCATTCGCCATCGTCAGCTGGACCGCGTCGATCTGAGGGCCGCCAGCGACGTCCGAGATCACGAAGGACTTGCCGCCTTTGGCGACCCCTGACGTGACGTTGCTAAGATCGGCCGCCAGGACTTTCGTATTGGCACCGACTGTCCCGTCGCTATAGTAGATGCGGTACTCGAGATCCTCGGCGCCAGGGTCATAACCACCCACCGAGTTGTCGATGAACACTTTGACCTGGTCCACTAGCTGCGAGGGATTGACGACAAAGCTTTCGTCGGTGGATTGGATCCCGGCCGCCGACCCGTCCAGGTTGTTGTTGTTGATACCGATACCTGAGGTTGACACGTTCATCTGTGTCGAGCCGTTGATCAGGGTCGGGATCTGATTGGTCGGCGTGAGGAAGCCATTGATCTGAGCCTTGGTCAGGTCCGGCTGCCCGAGTCCCACCAGGTCCAGGATGTCGTTCGGCGGAGTGTCGGCGACGTTGTCAAGTTTTGCGGGCGCGGTCGCCACAGCGCCGAAGAACACTACGCTCTGTCCCGCTGCGGGTCCGCTCGAGAAGGTCAGTGTCTGCACTGGGTTGGGGCCCCCAGGCGTCAGCGAACCCTGCGATGTGTCGAAGTTGACGATCGCAGGGGGCGGGGTCGTCACGGCGATCGTGTAGGTGTCAGCCCCCGGCTTGAATGCCAGCGTGAACGCTACCGAGTCCGAGATGCCGTCAGTATTGAAATCGGCATTGATCGTCCCGTTGAAGACGTAGTTGCCGTTTGCGTCGGTTGTCGTGGCGGTCCCTAGCGAGCTGTTGACGGTCACGGCAGAATGGCCGTCAATCGTGTAGTTGTTCAGGGTTATGTTCAGCGACTTGAACCCGTCGGCGCCAGGACCTTCGGGCCAGGTGCTGCTGCCGCCCGCTGCGTAGGTCCCGTTGGTGATGTTATTGACTGTGATCGAGGGCCCGTCATCCTTGAAGGCGAGCAGCGGGGTGAGGTCGAGCGGCGCCGCGGCATGGTCGCCGTCTCCGTCGGTCGCAGTCGCCGTCAGCACGACCAGATTGCTGCCGGTGAGACCGCGCGTCTCGTCAGGGTCGTTGGGGTTGGCGTGCACGATTGCGCGCCGCTGATCGAGCGTTACCTGGCCGCTGGAGTCGACGCTGACCACGAACACGGTCAGAGCTGTTGTCGCCGTCTTGCCGAGGATCTGACCGTTGACAAGCGACAGAACCACCGACTCGCCGGTGGCTGTGTCGGTCAGGCCCGAGGCCCCGCCAGGTGTCGACAGCGCGTAGCTGACCGGCGTGGCGCCTTGGCCGTCGTTGCCGAAAGTCGGCGTGAACTGGGCCGCAAAGCTTGCCTGCGCGTCCGTGGTCAGTACGGTCTCGTCGACCGTCAAGGTCGACGCACCGATCGCACTCGCCGTGATCGACGGCCCGTCATCCTTGAAGGCGAGCAGTGGGGTGAGGTCGAGCGGCGCCGCGGCATGGTCGCCGTCTCCGTCGGTCGCAGTCGCCGTCAGCACGACCAGATTGCTGCCGGTGAGGCCGCGCGACTCGTTGGGGTCGTTGGGATTTGCATGCACGATTGCACGCTGCTGATCGAGCGTCACTTGGCCGCTGGAGTCGACGCTGACCACGAACACGGTCAGACCTGTTGTCGCCGTCTTGCCGAGGATCTGACCGTTGACAAGCGACAGAACCACCGACTCGCCGGTGGCTGTGTCGGTCAGGCCCGAGGCCCCGCCAGGGGTCGACAGCGCGTAGCTGACCGGCGTGGCGCCTTGGCCGTCCGTCCCATAATTCTTCGTGAACTGGGCCGCAAAGCCCGCTGTCGCGTCCGTCGCCAGCACGGTCTCGTCGACCGTCAAGGTCGGCGCACCTGTCGCACTCGCCGTGATCGACGGCCCGTCATCCTCAATGACGATCTGCTGGCCGACGAACGTCGAGGAGCCGCTGGACGTCACGATGCCGAAGCCGCCGATGTCGAAAGTGTTGTTGTCGTTATTGGCATCGCTATCCGTGTTGCTGACGTTTTCGATCAGCACGCGGTTGTGGGGATCGGTCGTCGTCCACGACACCTTGTCGCCCGTGCTCAGGCCGGTGATCGTCAAGGTGCCGTCGGCGTTGACAGTGGCGACCGGGGTGTATTGAGTATTACCTGTCTTGACCACGAAGTCGGTGACCGAGGCCGACGTGATGTTGACCTTCGTGTCGTTGGTGAGGCCGTCGACGAAACCCGCTCCAGGCTCATAGGCGGTGGAGTACGCCGTGATCTTGACGGTGACAGGTCCGACGCCCGGATTGGTCTGGTTGACGGTGAAGGATGCCCCCGTTGCATTGACCACGTTCTGGAAGTCGATGTTGGCTTCGACATCGGCCTCGTTCTGGTCCAAATTCGGCACCAGGAAGTTCGTGTTTGTGCCGGTGACGTAGGTGATGAACGCGCCCTCGGTGGGGTTGATCGCGTTGCCGTTGACGCCGAACGAGGTGGTGCTGCCCGCCTGGCTGATATTGAGCACGTCCTTGGTCGTGATGGTTCCGCCCTGGGATTGGTTCAACGGGTCTCTCCCGATCACCACGATCTGGGTGGAGTTTGGATCACCGAACGTCATGAACAGATTGCTACCAGAGGGCGCCCCTGCAAAGCCGAAATTAAGCGTCTCGGTCGCCGCGAGCTTGAGGGTGTTGCCGAGATTGACCGCGTCATCCGGGTTGGTGCTGCCGCTGTGGAAAGTCGGAACGTAGGTGACGACGTTGAAGGTCACCTGATCGCTGGTGGCACCGGCGTTGATCGAGTCCTGCTTGAAGATGACGAAGGCGATCGCGTCGGCACTGCCGTTGCCATCGCTGTCATATTTGCCGATTACGGTGTTGCTTCCATCTGCATAAAGCAGGATGGCCTTGCCGTCGACGGTAGTAAGGCCGCTGTTGTCGCCGTCGAGGGCACCACCGTTGGTGTCAGTGAACGTGGTGCCGGCGAGTTGAGACCCGGCGGTGGCGTTGACCGTGACCGAGTTCGTCTTGGTTGCGACACCGATGCTGGTCGGGAATGCGCTGCTCAGCCCGAGAGTGGTCTCGAGGTAGGTCCTAAAACCGGCCGGCAGCGAGGAGTACGCGACATCGGTGTCGGTGAAGGCGTCGTCAATGTTGTCGCCTGTTTGCAACCCGGTGGTCTGGTCGTTGACGGCCTGATCGTTAAGAATGAAGCTGATCGTCATTGCGATTCTCCCTGGTTCAATGCGGCTGGCGCTGTATCGGCCCAACGCCCGGCAACCGGCCGCACGGACGCACATCCGGCGGCCGGAGCCGGCGCTGCGCGCCATCGTTAAAAGGAAACTGGAGTTCTGGATTGGCTCAGGGGGTAGAGGGTGTTGGGAGGAGCCGTCGCTATTCCTCCGCTCCTTGCCCCATCAGGCAAGTCTAGGCGAACGCGTCCTATGCGCATCGGTGACCCACCAACGGCGGGCACCAAGGATCGACAATGACGGCATACTCAACCCCGCCCCTCTTCAACAGGCATTTGCTGCCTGTACGCCTCCCGCTCAACTTGAGCACGAAAACTTTACGCTTATTTGTGGAAATTTCAAATCGGACTGTTGTCTTTTAACAAAATGTGCGAATGGGACCAACGGTTACCCGGTCATGAGGACTTTTGTCCCGTGTGGTGGTTCGAACAGGGCGATTGATCGATCCGACATCGGAAGTAAGTCAGCCGCCCGGCTTTATGGGCGCTTTCCGCGCGCTTGCGCGGGGTCTGAGTCTCATCGCTCTTAGAGTGTGGAACAACGCAGCGTGTCAGCGTGTCCAAATTGGATTGTTTTGATCACAAATATGAGCGCGCCGAAACAGTGTGGGCCGGGCGCTATCATCGACTCTATCAACGTACACCCGCTATGTCGAACGACATGCAAGGCCAGCTAGTGGCAAGCCAAACTTTGGCAGTGTATTAGTCTGAAATTCCTGGGCTAGCGACCGGCCTGCCAAATTCAATTCTGAACTGCATGATCTGTCTTCCGTCAAAGTCGCGGACCGTGCAAACCACATCGCGGTACTGAGTCGGGGGCGGCCCGGCACTAGTTTGCGGACCATTTCGAGTGCCCGTTCCTTGGCCGACTCAGTGCCGAGTAGGAGGGCTCCGCGTGTGTCGTGATAGACATCCCCGGTGTCGGAAATATCGAAGAAGAACCTAGGCATGAGAGGTTATAACGCAGAATGCGTAAAAGGTTTACTTTCTTGGAAGGCCCGCGTTGAACAAGGGCGTAACCGTCGGCCATTCAGCTTGCACCCGATGGAGCCCCTGCATGTCTTTGCCTTCTCATAGGCGCGCTTGCGCGCGGGCGCGCTCTGCATGATGTCGTTGGAAGATTCACGCCAGATATGGACTGTCATGCTTGCATCCGCCGCAGGCCTCGGCAAAGGCGGGGTCAAGCTCCTCAGCCTTGTCGTAAAGCGTGAGAGCCTCCCGCAGCCCGTCGCGCCGGCCGGTCCGTGCCGTCTGCTCGGCCCGAAGGTAGAAGTCGTAGGCCTCCAGGTTTTCGGTCGGCGGGCGAGCCATGCGCTCGCTTTCCGCTGCCGAAGGTTGCATGCCGAGCGCTTTGGCGATCTCCCCGCTCATCTCTTCCTGGACGGCAAACACGCCGGCCATGCCCCGGTCGAACCGGTTGGCCCACAGATTGTCGCCCGTTGCCGTATCGATGAGCTGGGCATTGAGGCGGATCTGCTCGCCGGTGCGGCGGACGCTGCCCTCGACAACGAAGCGGACGCCAAGGTCGCGCGCGACGTCCTCCAGCGCCGCAGGCTTGTTTTTGTAGGCGAACACCGAGTTGCGCGCGATGACGTCCAAACCTGAAAGCTTGGTGAGGTCAGTGATCAGATCCTCGGTGATGCCGTCGGCGAAATAGTCCTGGCTCGGATCGCCGCCGAGATTTGCAAACGGCAGCACGGCAACCGATGGGCGCGATGGCATCGAGAACTTCTGCCATGCGAAAAAGCCGGCAATCGCGGCAATCACCAGAGCGGCGACACTTGCCAGGATCATGACGCGCGATCCCGGCCGGTGTGGCGCGGCTGTGACCTTGCCCGATGCAGCGGGATCCAGCAGCAGCCGATACGCGCGAACCGGATCGGCGATGTTCTTAAGCCGCTGTTCGCCAAGGCTGGCAAAGCCGACGTCAACCTTGTGCAGCGCATGATCGAACGCCGTGCCCGATATACATACACCCCCCGGCTCAGCCATAGCCTCGAGGCGCGCGGCAATGTTGACGCCATCGCCATAAATGTCATCGTCCTCGACGATGACGTCGCCGAGATTAACGCCGATTCGAAACCGGATCTGCCGGGTTTCAGTGGTGCCAATATTGCGATCGACCATTCGGCGCTGGATAACGGCCGAGCACTGGACGGCGTCGACGACGCTGGCGAATTCGACCAGTGCACCGTCGCCCATGAGCTTGATAATGCGGCCATGGAATTCGGCTATCGCGGGGTCGATCAGTTCGCGACGGCAACTCTTTAGTCGATCGAGCGTGCCGACCTCGTCCTCGCCCATGAGGCGGCTGTAGCCGACCACGTCGGCTGCAAGGATTGCGGTGAGCCGTCGCTCCATACGCTGGTGCCTGCCTCGTCCACCCGTCAAGCTTCGCCGACGAGTGTATTCGACTGGTATTTCGAATGCGAGCGTGCTTGGACCCTGGGGCTGTGATCAATGCAGCCACGTCGTTTTTTGCGAGCCTTGCTCACATAGGTCAGCTTATGAGTAAAAAAGGATGCTGCTGCAAGGCTTGCCTGGGTCAAGTCACGACATCTGATCTTGCAGTTTGAAGGTCCGCTATCACTCTTCATTGGGCACAAGCGGACTTACTGGTTACGGCCCCGCAACAGTCTCGGGGCGTTTCTCTGGTGGCCAATCATGACCGAAGGAGAAACGAAATGGGACACTCTTGCTACGACCTGACCACCTCCGATCGCCGGGCATGGAATGCAGGCAAGAAAGTCGGAACGAAACGCCCGCTGAAACCTCGACAGATATGGGCGATACGCTTCTTTCTCGATCGAGAGCGGCGTCTGCGAGACAGAGCGCTCTTCGATCTAGCCATCGACAGCAAGTTGCGCGGCTGCGATCTCGTCAAGATCAAAATCGGCAACCTCGTGATAGGACCGGAAATCCGAACTCGCGCGATGGTCGTCCAACAGAAGACCGGCCGACCTGTTCAGTTCGAGTTGATAAGCGATGCACGCTCCAGCCTTCTCGCATGGCTGGAGCGACGCGGCGGTACAGTCGATGACTACGCGTTCCCGAGCAGGATCGATCCAAGGGCTCACATGAGCACGAGGCAGTATGCCCGTCTCGTCGACGAATGGGTCGAGGCGGTCGGACTTCGACCAGAGGAATACGGAACCCATTCCCTGCGTCGCACCAAGGCCTCGATTATCTACAAAGCGACGGGAAATCTGCGAGCCATCCAGATTTTGCTCGGCCATACCAAGATCGAGAATACGGTCCGCTATCTGGGTGTCGATGTCGAGGATGCTCTCGAACTTTCCGAGGCAACTGAGGTTTGATCAGGCACGGCTCCACTTCAGGAGTGGAGCCGTGACCAACTTGCGCCCTCAGCTCAGACGCACGGGCTGGCATCATTCTCGCGCGGAAGCAGACCTTCACGGACGACGCTCAACCCCGATACGCGGCTGCGGCCGCCCCGCATTAAACCGGGTGTCCTTCGATAAGGAAATTCCACCCTCCGGTAACGAAATAGAAAATACAATCTCTACAAATGAACTAAACTTATGCTTGATGGGCGGCCTGTGGCGCAGCTGGCGCCACCGGTAGGAAAATCATTTGCCTCATTGAGCAGGACGACATGGCTGCCGAAATCCCCGATCGCATCAAGGTGCTGTGGTTCTTGCCGACACATGGCGACAGTCGCTATCTGGGTACCTCCGAGGGCGGCAGGGCGGTCGACCTGCCTTATCTGACGCAAGTGGCGCAGGCGGCCGACACGCTTGGCTATTACGGCGTGCTCCTGCCGACGGGCAGGTCCTGCGAGGACTCGTGGGTTATCGCGTCGGCTCTGGCGCCGCTGACAGAGCGGCTGCGTTTCCTGGTCGCGGTGCGGCCCGGCCTGCAGTCGCCGACGCTTGCCGCCCGCATGACGGCGACGCTCGACCGCATCTCCAACGGACGGCTGCTGATCAACGTCGTCACCGGCGGCGATCCGCTGGAGAACAAGGGCGACGGCATCTTCCTGTCGCATGCCGAGCGCTACGAGGTGACGCAGGAATTCCTGCAGGTCTACAAGCGCGTGCTGAGCGGCGAGACGGTGGAGCATCAGGGCAAGCATTTCCGCATCGAGGACGGTAGGCTGCTGTTCCCGCCGGTGCAGACGCCCTATCCGCCGCTCTATTTCGGTGGGTCTTCCGATGCGGGATCGACCGTGGCGGCACAGGAGATCGACAAATATCTGACCTGGGGCGAACCGCCCGCTGATGTCGCGCGCAAGCTCGACCGTGTGCGCGAGCTTGCCGAAAAGGCGGGCCGCAAGCTCTCCTTCGGCATCCGCCTGCACGTCATCGCCCGCGAAACCACCGAGGAAGCCTGGGCCGCTGCCGACCGGCTGATCAGCCGGCTCGACGACGCGACCATCGCCTCGGCGCAGAAGGTTTTCGCGCGCATGGACTCGGTCGGCCAGGCGCGGATGAGCGCGCTGCATGGCGGCGACCGGTCCAAGCTGGAGATCGCGCCGAACCTGTGGGCCGGCGTTGGTCTAGTGCGCGGCGGCGCCGGCACGGCGCTAGTCGGGGATCCAGCCACTATCGCCGAGAGGATCGACGAATACAGGCGGCTCGGCATCGATACCTTCATCCTCTCGGGATATCCGCATCTCGAAGAAGCCTATCGCTTCGGCGAGCTGGTGCTGCCGCATCTGCCGACCGAGCATCCGGTCAAGGCGCCCGGCTCGTCCGTCAACACCGGTCCGTTCGGCGAAACGATCGCCGGCGCCCATCGTCCGAAATCGCTCGCCAGCGCCTCGTGAACGCGTTGCCGCCTCGGCCACGCAGCCATGTCGTCATCCTCGGCGGCGGCTTTACCGGCGGAGCCGTGGCTTGGCATCTGGCGCGCCAATCCGCCCGGCCATTGATCACTGTCATAGAGCCGTGTCCGTTCCTCGGCGGCGGGCTGGCCTATTCCAGCGAAGAGCCGTCGCATCGCGTCAACGTGCCAGCGTCCAGGATGAGCCTGTCGCCGGACGAGCCGGAGCATTTTTCGCGCTGGCTGGCGCATGACGGCGAGGTCGAGCGCGACCCGGACGCCGTCTGGCGTAATGACGACATCTATCCGAGGCGACATGTGTTCGGCCGCTATGTCGCCGAGCACCTGGCGCCGCATATCGCCAGCGGAGCGATCCGCCATGTTCGAGATCATGCAAGCGACGTGAAGCGCAACGGCGACGGCTGGATCGTGACTGCTTCCGGTCAGCCGATCGCCGCCGACATGGTGGTTCTCGCCATGACGCACCCGTCGCCTGATGTTCCGGTCGCGCTGGAGCCGATCGCCGAGGCGGATGGTTTCGTTGCCGACGTCTACTCTGGCGATGCGCTCGGTTCGATCGCTCCCGACGCGTCGGTGCTGATCGTCGGCTCCGGCCTGACCTCGGCCGACACCGTCGCCGAGCTCGATCGCCGCGGCCATCGCGGGCGCATCCTGGCGATGTCGCGCCATGGATTGCGTTCGCGCGGGCACCCGCAGGTACGCGGCGAACCTTTTGGCGATTTCACTGCCACGCCGGCCACGACCGCGCTCGGATTGCTCGAGAATATCCGCTCGACGCTGGCAGTGGCCGATGCCGGCGGCGTCAACTGGCAGTCAGTCTTCGATCAGTTGCGGCTGCAGGGACCGGTGATCTGGTCCGCTCTCCAGGAAGATCAGCGCACCCGGCTGGTGCGGCGGCTGCGCGCCTTCTGGGACGTGCATCGCTTCCGCATCGCGCCACAGGTCCAGGCGGTGCTCGATCGTCGCCATGCCGAGGGCACGTTCGATAATATCGCCGCGAGCCTTGTGGCCTCGAACGACGACGGAGACGGCCTAGCGGTCACTTTGCGCCTTCGCGGCCAAAGACAATTCGAGACGATGCATTTCGACGCGGTGATCAACACCACGGGACCGGCGCATGGCAAGGCGCTGAGCGCCAATCCGGCGCTGCGCTCGCTTGCCGATGCCGGCCTGATCCGGATCGACCGCCATGGACTCGGGATCGAGACCGCGCCGGACAGCCGTGCCATCGGTCCGGACGGCGAGCCCGTGCCAGGCCTTTTCATTGCTGGGCCATTGGCACGCGGTACCTTCGGCGAGTTGATGGGCCTGCCGGAAGTGGCGCGTCACGCGCAAGCGGTCGCCTCGGAGATCGAAAGCCTGCTCGGTGCCCTGTCGTCGTTCGTGAGCGGGCGCTGAAAATCCACGACGGTGCAGGCAGGCGAATTGGTATTTCCGTCCGGGCAGGGCTATCAAAACGGAAAATCCTACTTTGTATATATACTCAGTAGACTAATAATTGGCGACGAAATCCGGCCACGTCCGGATCAATCGTTGGGACAGGCCAAACCGGGAGATCTCCATGCCGCAGAACGATCGCGACGCAGTCAAATTCGCTTATTGGGTGCCGAACGTCTCGGGCGGCCTTGTCATCTCGAACATCGAGCAGAGGACCAACCACTCGGCCGAGTACAACCGCAAGCTGGCGCAGATCGCCGAGCAGGCGGGCTTCGATTATGCGCTGAGCCAGATCCGCTTCACGGCCGGCTATGGAGCCGACGAGCAGCATGAGTCGGTATCGTTCAGCCACGACCTGCTCGCTGCCACCAAGACGCTGAAGGTGATCGCGGCGATCCTGCCGGGGCCGTGGAACCCGGCGCTGGCGGCAAAGCAGCTCGCCACCATCAGCTATCTGACCGGCGGCCGCGTCGCCATCAATCTCGTTTCCGGCTGGTTCCGCGGCGAATTCCACGCCATCGGCGAGCATTGGCTCGACCATGACGAGCGCTATCGCCGCTCGGAAGAATTCATCCGCGCGCTGCGCGGCATCTGGACCGAGGACAGCTTCACCTTCCGCGGCGACTTCTACCGCTTCAACCAGTATTCGCTGAAGCCGAAGCCGCTGAAGCCGCTGCCCGAGATCTTCCAGGGCGGTTCGTCGCGCGCGGCGCGCGACATGGCCTCGCGCGTTTCGGACTGGTACTTTACCAACGGCAACACGCCCGCCGAGATCGCCAAGCAGGTCGACGACATCCAGGCAAAGGCAAAGGCCAACAGCCACTCGGTCAAGGTCGGCGTCAACGCTTTCGCCATCGTGCGCGAGACTGAGGAAGAGGCGAAGGCGGTCCTGGCCGAGATCATCGCCAAGGCCAATCCGGAGGCCGTGAATGCCTTCGGCCATGAGGTCAAGAATGCCGGCAAGGCCTCGCCGGAAGGCGAGGGCAACTGGGCGAAGTCGTCCTTCGACGATCTGGTGCAGTACAATGACGGTTTCCGCTCGAATTTGATCGGCACGCCGAAACAGGTCGCGGAGCGTATCGTCGATCTGAAGCGCGCCGGCGCCGATCTTATCCTGCTCGGCTTCCTGCATTTCCAGGAAGAGGTCGAGTATTTCGGAAAGCACGTCATTCCGCTCGTGCGTAAGCTGGAAAACGCGGAAGCCGCGGCGGCGCTCGCCGCCGAATAACAACGCCAGCCGCCGGCCGGAACTCGTCCGGCCAGCCGACGATCATGAACCGCACGCCCGATCGGGCGCGCGGCAGGGACCGTGCGCGCCTTCGCTACAGTTGGGGACGGTGGAATGCCGATATCAAATCATGCTTTCGGGGCGGTCGAGGCTTCGGTCTATGCGCCGGAGATCTTCGCGCAGGGGCTGCCGGCCGCTCAGCGGCAGGGTCACGGCGACAGACCTCGACAGACTGCAGCGGAAGATGCCGCGCCGCTTCTTGCCCTTGAGGGCATAGGGCTGTCTTTCGGCGGCGTGGTGGCGCTCGCGGACGTGGATCTGTCGGTTCGGTCCGGCGAGATACGCGCCATCATCGGTCCGAACGGCGCTGGCAAGAGCTCGCTGATCAATGTCATCAGCGGCGTTTACCGGCCTGATCGCGGCCACGTCCGGCTCGATGGCGAGCGCTATGTCCAGGTCCCGACGCAACGGCTGGCGCGTCTGGGTGTCGCCCGCACCTTCCAGAACCTCGCTCTGTTCAAGGGGCTCTCCGTCCTCGACAATGTCGCATCCGGCCTTGCCTACAGGACAAGGTCCAACTTCGCCGGCCAGATCCTCGGCGTCGGCCGCACCCGACGCGAGCAGCAGGAGCAGCGCGGGCGCGCCGACCAGGTTCTCGAATTCCTGCACCTGACCGACGTCCGCGACAGGCTGGCCGGCACGTTGCCCTACGGCCTGCAGAAGCGCGCCGAGCTTGCCCGGGCGCTGGTCGCCGAACCGCGACTGCTTTTGCTCGACGAACCCATGGCCGGCATGACGGCGGGCGAGAAGAGCGAGATGGCGGCCTATGTGCGCGCCGCGCGCGACCGCTTCGCCACCACCGTCGTGCTGATCGAGCACGATGTCGGCGTCGTCATGGGCCTGTCGGACCGCATCGCGGTGCTCGACTACGGGCGCAAGATCGCCGACGGCACGCCCGACGAGGTCAGGAACGATCAGCGCGTCATCGACGCCTATCTCGGCGTCGCCTCCGACAACGAGGAGGGGGCAGGCATATGATCGGCGACTTCGACTACCAGTTTTTCCTCGAAGTGCTGACCGGCGGGCTTCTGTCCGGCGTCATGTACTCGCTGGTCGCGATCGGCTTCGTGCTGATCTACAAGACATCAGGCGTGCTGAACTTCGCGCAAGGGGCGCTGCTTCTGTTCGCGGCGCTGACCTTCGTCAGCCTGGTCGAGCGCGGCGTGCCGTTCGCCCTGGCCTTGGCCGTCACCTTCGCCATCATGGTGGCGCTCGGCATCGGCATCGAGCGCGCGGTGCTGAGGCCGCTCACCAACAAGCCACCGATCACGCTGTTCATGGCCACGCTCGGCCTTTCCTACATCATCGAGGGCGCGGCCCAGCTCATCTGGGGCACGCAGGTGCATGGCCTCGAGCTCGGCATCGAGGATGTGCCGCTGGAAGTCGGCGGCGTGCTGATCAGCCAGTTCGACATCTTCGCCGCCGCGGTAGCGGCGGCCATGGTGCTGCTCTTGTCGCTGTTCTTCCGCTACACCCGCATCGGCTTGAGCTTCCGCGCCGTTGCCGACGACCAGTTCGCCGCACTCGCCGTCGGGCTCAGGCTGCCGCTGATCTGGGCCAGCGTGTGGGCCGCGGCCGGCCTCGTCGCGCTGGTGGCCGGACTGCTCTGGGGCGCTCGCCTCGGTGTCCAGTTCTCGCTGTCGCTGGTGGTGCTCAAGGCGCTGCCGGTGCTGGTGCTTGGCGGCTTCGATTCCATCCTCGGCGCGATAGTCGGCGGGCTGTTGATCGGCGCCAGCGAGAAGCTCGCCGAGGTCTATATCGGCGACTATTTCGGCGGCGGCATCGAGAGCTGGTTCGCCTATGTCGTGGCGCTCGTGTTCCTGCTCATCCGCCCATCAGGCCTGTTCGGCCAGAAGCTTGTCGAAAGGGTCTGATGATGAGCGCCATCACCACCATGCAATTGGCTCCGGCCGCCGGCCTGCCGAAATGGCTGGCGCCGCTGCTCGTCATCGCCGTCGCCTATGTCGCCGTCCCGCTGATCGGCAACTCCTACCTGTTCGAGGCGATCCTGCTGCCTTTCCTGGCGCTCAGCCTGGCAGGCGTTGGGCTCAACATCCTCACCGGCTATGCCGGCCAGGTATCGCTCGGCAGTGCCGCGTTCATGGCGGCGGGCGCTTTCGCCGCCTATAACTTCAACCTGCGTGTCGAAGGCCTGCCACTCGTTGCCAGCATCATCTTGTCCGGCCTCGTGGCCGCCGCGATCGGCATCGTCTTCGGCTTACCCAGCCTGCGGCTGAAAGGCTTCTATCTGGCGGTCTCGACGCTTGCCGCGCAGTTTTTCGTGCAATGGGCGCTGACCAAGTTCAGCTGGTTCTCCAACGACTCGGCGTCAGGTGTCATCGACGCGCCGAAGCTTTCCATCGCGGGCTTCGAGTTTGACGGCGCGGTCGGTCGTTATCTCTTCGCGCTTACCGTCGTCGTCGTTCTCACCTTTCTTGCCCACCGGCTGGTCAACTCGCAGACCGGACGCAACTTCATCGCCATCCGCGACAACGACACGGCGGCGCGCATCATCGGCATTCCGGTGCTGAAGACGAAGCTGCTCGCCTTCGCCATCTCGTCCTTCATCATCGGCGTCGCCGGCGTCATCTGGGCGTTCGCCTATCTGAGGACCGTGGAGCCGGCCGGCTTCGATGTCGACCGCTCGTTCCAGATCCTGTTCATCATCATCATTGGCGGGCTCGCCTCGATACGCGGCGCGTTCCTGGGCGCTGCGCTCATCGTCGTCTTCCCGCTGGTGCTGTCGCGCCTCGGCGGCTTCCTGCTCGGCGACCTGTTCGATTCCGGCGTGCTCGACATGAGCCAGCGCATCGTGCTCGGCGCGCTCATCATCCTCTTTCTGATCCTGGAGCCGGACGGCCTGGTGGCCCTCTGGGACAGCGTCCGAAGACGGCTCTCGCTCGCCTGGCAATCGAGCTGAGACCAGTTGGCAGCCCCGCGCTCCAACACACTGCAAGCATTCAGAGAATGAACTAGGGCCAAACGAAGGCCCATACTGGAGAACCTCGAACCATGACCTTCCTCAGCACAGTCAAGGCGGTTGCCATCTCGGCGGCGCTGGCCGTGTCGGTGGCCTTGCCGGCCGCCCACGCCGACGAACAGTATTTCCCGCTACAGAGCTATCGTGTCGGGCCTTACGCGGCCGGCGGCACCGGCTTCTTCGGCGGCTTCATCGACTATCTCAACCTCATCAATATCCGCGACGGCGGCGTCAACGGCGTCAAGCTGACCTGGGACGAGTGCGAGACCCAGTATGAGGTCGAACGCGGCGTCGAATGCTACGAACGGCAGAAGAGCCACGCAGGTGCTGCCGCCTGGAATCCGCTGTCGGTCGGCATCGCCTACGCCATGATCGACCGCATCACCGCCGACAAGGTGCCGCTGATCACGGTCAATCACGGCCGCACCGACTCCACCGACGGTCGGGTCTTCCCCTATGTCTTCCCGCTGCTGCTCAACCCCTACAGCGAGACCTCTGGCATCGTGAACTACATCGCCGCCAAGGAAGGCGGCATCGACAAGCTGAAGGGCAAGAAGATCGTCGTGCTCTATCACGGCTCGCCCTACGGCAAGGAGACGATCCCGATCTATGAGCTGCTGGCGCAGAAATACGGCTTCACCGTGCAGCAGATCGAGGTGCCGCATCCGGGCAACGAGCAGCAGTCGCAATGGCTGACGATCCGCCGCGCCAAGCCGGACTTCGTCGTGCTGCGCGGCTGGGGCGTGATGAATCCGGTGGCGCTGAAGACGGCGGTGAAGGTCGGCTACCCGGTCGACCACATCATCGGCAATGTCTGGTCGAATTCGGAAGAAGACGTCATCCCGGCCGGCGACGCCGCCAAGGGCTACACCGCCATCACCACTCAGGCTTCGGGCAATACCTATCCGGTGGTGCAGGAGATCGTGAAGACCGTCTATGGCGCCGGCAAGGGCAACCTCGAGGACAAGTCACGCATCGGTTCGGTCTACCACAATCTCGGCATCGTCAACGGCATTCTCAATGTCGAGGCGATCCGCATCGCGCAGGAGAAGTTCGGCCATCACACGCTGACCGGCGACGAGGTGCGCTGGGGCTTCGAGCACCTCAAGCTCGATCCTGCCAAGGTTGAGGCGCTCGGCGCCAAGGACCTGTTCCACTCCATCAATGTCAGCTGGGACAACCATGAAGGCGAAGGCTACGTGACCTTCCAGCAGTGGGACGGCAAGAAGTGGAACGTCGTCTCCGACTGGATCGCCCCCGACTGGGCGCTTCTGCGGCCGATTATCGAAAAGTCGGCCGAAGCCTATGCGGCCGAGAAGGGCATCAAGCCGCGCACCGCAGCCGATGCCGAAGCGGTGGCCGCCACCAACTGATCCAACGTGCCGGGCGCCGGACTGTTTCTCCGGCGCCCGGTCATCCACTTCGCAGACATCAGGGAAGCGCGCGATGCCGGGCAATGACGTCATCCTCGCCGTGGACAATATCCACGCCACCTACAATCACGCCATCACGGCGTTGCACGGCGTCAGCTTCGAGATCAGGCAAGGCGAGATGCTGGCGCTGCTCGGCGCCAACGGCGCCGGCAAGACCACCACGCTGAAAGCCGTCTCCAACCTGCTGCCGGCCGAGCGTGGCCAGGTCAATGCCGGTACCATCCGCTACGATGGCGAAGACGTCTCGCGGCGGAAGCCGGGCGACCTAGTTCGCGCAGGGCTTGTCCAGGTGCTGGAAGGCCGCCACTGCTTCAAGAGCCTCAGCGTCGAGGAGAACCTGGTTTCCGGTGGCATCGGTCGCAGCGGCAGCCGCGCCGAGATCAATCGGGATCTGGAACGGATCTATGCCTATTTCCCCCGCCTGCGGGAAAAGCGCCGGACCTTGTCGGGCCTGACCTCGGGCGGCGAACAGCAGATGACGGCAATTGGCCGGGCGCTGATGTCCCGACCGCGCCTGCTGGTCCTCGACGAACCGTCGATGGGGCTTGCGCCCCTCATCGTCCAGGACATCTTCCAGACGCTCAGGAAGCTGAACCGCGAGAGCGGCCTGTCGATCCTGGTCGCCGAGCAGAATTCGGCGGTCGCGCTTGGCTATGCCGACCATGCGACGGTGCTCGAGAATGGGGTCTCGGTTCTCTCCGGCGCCGCAGCCAGCCTGCGCCAGCGCGAGGACGTGCGCGCCTTCTATCTCGGACAACAGCCTTCGCCGGCTGCCCAACCAACCCATCTCCACGCCGTCGTGTGAATCGAAATCCCAAGGAGCCATAAAATGACTGTGTCCAACCTGAAGACCGACAAAGCCGCGGCCGCCGTGCCGCCCGTCGCCAGACCCGCCGAGCCCGCGCATATCATCAAGGACGACGCCGAAGCGATCGCGGTCGCGCATCGCCTCGCGGCAGAGTTTGTCAAGGATTCCTCCAAGCGTGATCGCGAGCGGATCTGGCCGGTGGCCGAGCTCGACCAGTTTTCACAGAGCGGCCTGTGGTCGATCAACGTGCCGAAGGCGTTCGGCGGACCGGAAGTGTCCTACGCGACCTTGGCCAAGGTGGTCGAGATCATCTCCGCGGCCGACTCATCGATCGGCCAGATCGCGCAGAACCATCTCGGCGTCGTCGCGGCCATCCGCACGGTCTCCGACAAGGACCAGCAGGCGCTGCTGTTCGCCGAAGTCCTGAAAGGCACGCGGTTCGGCAACGCCTTTTCCGAATTCGGCTCCAAGCGCGCCGCCGATTTCGAGACCAAGTTCACCGACGCCGGCGACCATGTCATCGTCAACGGCCAGAAATTCTATTCCTCCGGCGCGCTGCTCGCCCATCTGGTGCCGATCGTGGCGCTCGACGACGAGGGCCGCGCCTGGTACGCCATCGCCGATCGCGGCGCGCCCGGCCTGACCGTTATCGACGACTGGTCGAGCTTCGGCCAACGCACGACGCTGTCGGGCACTGTCATCATCGACAATGTCAAGGTGCCGAAGACGCATCTCGTTCCGGGCTACAAGGGTTACGACAAGCCGACCGCAGACGGCGCCATCTTCCAGATCATCCAGGTGGCGGTGGACACCGGCATCGCGCAGGCGGCGATCGACGAAACGGTCAACTTCGTCAGGACTAGGAGCCGCGCCTGGATCGACAGCGGCGTCGACAATGCCTGGGACGATCCCTACACGATCCAGGCCATCGGCGACCTGACGCTCCGCCTGCATGCGGCCCAGGCGCTGCTGGAAAAGGCCGGCCACGCCATCGACCGCGCGGTCGCCGAGCCGACAGCCGAGAGCGTCGCGCATGCGCAGATCGTCACTGCGGAAGCGAAGATCCTGTCGACCGAGATCGCGCTCGCGGCGACCAACAAGCTCTTCGAACTGGCCGGCACGCGTTCGACGCTCGCCGAGCACAATCTCGACCGCCACTGGCGCAATGCGCGCACCCATACGCTGCACGATCCGGTGCGTTGGAAATATGCAATCCTCGGCAAGTATTTCCTCAACGGCGAGAACCCGCCGCTGCACGCCTGGAGCTGATCGCGCCGTCCCGCCGAGACCGGTTGGCCTCGGCGAAGCCTCCGCCAAGCGGCGGCCGGCAGGGCCGCCCAAATGTCAATCCGGAGCACCCCTGGAGGTCCGTTTCATGTCCAGCCCAGCAATCGTCGGTTTTTCCGGCAACATCACCCGCCCGTCGAAGACGCGCAGCTTCGTCGACCTCGTCGTCCAGGACATAGTCACACGCCATGGCCTGACGGGGCACACCTATGACATCGACGATGTCGGCCCGTCGCTAGGCGCAGCCAAATGGTCGCGCGATCTTGATGACCGGGGGCAGGCGATCCTGGCGCAGGTCATTGCAGCCGACGTGCTCGTGGTCGGCTCGCCGACCTACAAGGGCAGCTATACCGGGTTGTTCAAGCATTTCTTCGACCTGATCGATCCGTCGGCGCTGAGGGGCAAGCCCGTGCTGCTGACCGCGACCGGAGGTGGTGAGCGTCATGCCCTGGTCGTGGAGCACCAACTGCGGCCGCTGTTCGGCTTCTTCGAAGCCTTCACGCTGCCGACGGCTGTCTATGCCACCGACAAGGATTTTACCGATGGTGTGCTTCGGTCCGAACTTATCCTGAAGCGGGCGGCGCAGGCCGTCGACGGGATCGCCGTTCTGCTCGGAAACAGATCCGGTATCGGAATAGCAGCCGAATAGCCATGCGGGCGGTGTTCCAGCGGTAGCCGTAGAGTCTCGCTTTCTTGGCCAACCGACCGCATGACGGCGGATGTAAAGTCTGCCATTTTGTCGATCATCGCAAAAGCGGCCTGTCTGCTAGCGGTCCCTGAGCGGTAATATCCCACGACGTTTCTCCCTCGGCCAATCACGGCCGAGGAGAATTCACATGGGCCATTCTCAATTTGATGATGCCAGCCGCGATCGCGCAGCTTGGAATGCCGGAAAGAAGGTCGGCACCAAGCGCCCGTTCACGCAGAAGCAGATCTGGGCAATTCGCTTTTTGCTCGATCGCGAGAGACGCGTTCGGGACCGGGCGCTATTCGATCTGGCAGTCGACAGCAAGCTTCGCGGGTGTGACCTGGTCAAGATCAGGATTCACGATGTGGTCGCCGGACCGGAGGTAAGGTCTCACGCGATCGTTGTTCAGCAAAGACCGGTCGTCCCGTCCAGTTCGAGATCACCAGCAATGTGAGAGCCAGCCTTTTGGCCTGGCTCGAACGACGTGGGGGCTCGGTCGAGGACTATGCGTTCCCGAGCCGGGTTGATCACTCCCGCCACATGAGCACGAGGCAATACGCGCGCCTGGTCGATGAATGGGTGACCGCAATCGGTCTGCGATCGGAGGAGTATGGAACACATTCGCATCGACGCACGAAGGCGTCGATGATCTACCGGGCGACAGGAAACATCCGTGCCATCCAGATCCTGCTCGGTCATTCCAAGATCGAAAACACGGTGCGCTATCTAGGTGTCGACGTTGAGGACGCGCTACTCTTGGTTGAGCGCACCTAGATCTGACGTCGAGCGGCCATCCGACGCACCGTGGGTGGCCGCTTTTGGCCCGCAGTATAACCGGTCGCTTCGACCATCGTGGGGTGGCAAGCCGACGTTAATCCGACTGCTATAGCATCGTCATTCGGTAGGTCGTAGAAATGCAATTTAGGTGGGCGCTCCGATGCACATGGCGAGGGAACCAGACCTCAAACTGGCAGGTCTCTCATTGTGGGCGCTGTCACGCGCGTATCCTGGCTGCGACGACTATTGGGACGGCAACTGGATTGACATTCTGGCAGTTGTAGACGCCCCCGGCGCTCAAGTTGAGGTGCGGGGACCGTATGTTCGAAGCGACGAACTTGCCGCTTTCCAAGACCAACTAACGACGCTCTATCGCGAACTTAAGGGGGCGGCTGAGCTGCAATGCATCGAACCTGCGGTAGGTGCGAAGGTAACATGCGGTTCGTTAGGAGCCATCGAGGTGACTGTCGACATTACGCCTGACCATCTTAGGCAATCCCACCATTTTGTATTTGCAATCGATCAGACGTACCTTGCCGCCACTCTTGCTGGGTGCCAGCATGTATTGAGGTTATTTCCGGTCAAAGACAAGCATGTATTGGGTTAGACGACCCCGAAATGACGCTATGGTGGGAGCGGTCATCAGGCAATTGAGGAGACAGTGTGCAATGGCCAAAGGTCTCTATCGCTATAACCACGATGCCGTGATGGTTCTTTACGAGAAAAACTCGATGATTTTGCCGTACAGCGACTATGTGGAAAGAGGCTACAAGCCAGACCTCGACAAGTTGCCCACCCATGCCGAGTGGGTGGCATGGCATCGTGCGAACGGAAGTGAAGGCCAGACGCATGCGGAATGGTTGGCATGGCGCGAGGCCCACGGAGATGACCACTGGTCCGAGGGTTAGGACTCTGCCCCCGGACCCATCCCTGCCACCATATACGCTGTCGCATGACGGATGCGGCAGAGACAGTCGGCGGCATGGCCCTTGTGATCCATCGATGTCAAGTTGCGTTGATGTCCGCCAAGGGTCGGTTTCGGAACGGCAGCTTGTTGCCCTTCTTGCCCGAGAGCGGACAGTCCGAAGTCGGCCCCAATCAGACATTCGTCATCTCGCAACATCGGCCTCTGGTGAAACGCGGGCGGGCTACGCTTTTTCTCCGCGCCGCCCGCCGCTATCTTCGCTGGCTCCGTTGATCTTCGTGCCATTCCGCGTCGAACGCCTGCTTTCCCTTCGCGGCCCAAAGGCTCCGTGCATGCTCGCCTTCGTGGCTCTGTAGCTTCGTGGCGACCCACAGAAGCGCGCCGTAGATGATAGCGCGATCGTCATTGGTCAGTTCAACGATGCCTGCCTTGGCCACGAGTCCGCCTAGCTCGATCAGATGTCGGGTGCGCTTGCGGCGCTCGACCTGCCAGCCGCGCATGTCATTGCGAGCCAGAGCCCCTTGTCGGCGATTGTATGTTGCCCGGTTGCGCTGGAGTGCCGCGAACGTCGCGCTGAGATGCCGGAGCAGTTCGCCGGGACCCACTCTCGAAAAACATCACCCCACGCTTGGCCCATGCCTCACGTTTTGCGGTGTCCTTCGTTTCAGCGATTGCGACCAGCGCGCCGGCCAGTTCTTCGGTGCTGAGTTGATCGGCGCCGGTGGCGATCACCAGTTCACCGAGTTGCTGTACCTTCCGCGTTTTGAGCTCTCGCGCCTTTTCTTCCAACGCCCTCAGTTCCGCGTCGAGGTTACGTGGTTTACGCATGTGCTGGTCTCCATCGATTGTCGATGCGCCGATGATAGGGGAGCGCCTGCCGGAAGGCTTCATGGTTGCCGAGACAGCCCGGGACGGGCTGGTCCATCCCGAGAATTTTTCGAGGGAGGGCGCGCTTATACGTCGTGCCGACGTGCGCTTTGACGTGCAAATAGTTTGGTCGCGATGGCGATCTATCATCTTCATGTCAAAGTCATTGGCCGCAAGGCAGGGAGCAGCGCCGTGGCGTCGGCCGCCTACCGCTCGGCGTCCCGGCTGCGCGACGAGCGCATTGATCGAAGCCACGACTTCTCTTCGAAGCGTGGCGTCGTCCATTCGGAGGTGATGCTGCCCGACAATGCACCGGACACCTGGAGCGACCGCGAACGGCTGTGGAACGACGTCGAGGCGTTCGAGGTGCGCAAGGATGCGCAACTTGCCCGCGAGGTGGAGTGTGCGCTCCCGCGTGAACTCAGCCAGGCACAGGGCATCGAGCTGGCGCGCGACTTCGTTGAAGCCGAGTTTGTCGGCCGAGGCATGGTCGCCGACCTCAATGTGCATTGGGACAGGTCTGAGGACGGCAGTCTCAAACCGCATGCCCATGTCATGCTCACAATGCGATCAGTCGATGAGAACGGTTTCGGGGCGAAGGTTCGAGATTGGAACGCTACTCAAATGGTCGAGCGCTGGCGCGAGCGATGGGCGGAGCTTGCCAATGAACGCCTGGCCGAACTCGACATCGACGCCCGCATCGATCATCGCAGTCTGGAAGCGCAGGGCATTGCCCTGGAGCCGCAAACCCAGATTGGTGCTCCAGCGCGACGCATTGAGGGAAGCAGCCTTGACGTTGGCGAAACCGAAGCCGATCGCGCCGAACTGCACCGCGAGATCGCGCGCAACAATGGCGCGCGCATCATCGCCGATCCATCTGTGGCGCTGGATGCCATCACGCAGCAGCAGTCGACCTTCACCCCAAAGGACATTGCGAAGTTCGCGCATCGTCACAGCGACGGAATCGAGCAGTTCAACGCGGTGATAGGAGCTATCAGCGAAGCGCCCGATCTGGTCGAACTCGGCAAGGACGGACGCGGAGAAGATCGTTTCACCACGCGGCAAATGATCGAGACGGAACAGCGCCTGCATCGCGCGGCAGAACGCATGGCTGGGGAGGGACGTCATGCGGTAAGTGACCGGGATCGTGGGTCGGCATTGGCGCATGCCAAACATCGTGGCCTTGTTCTTACGGGCGAGCAAAGCGATGCATTGGACCACATCACGGACAGCCACGGTCTTGGTGTCGTTGTTGGGTTTGCCGGAACCGGCAAGAGCGCGATGCTGGGCGTCGCGCGCCAGGCATGGGCGGCAGCAGGCTATGAGGTCCGAGGCGCGGCACTTTCCGGCATTGCGGCCGAGAATCTTGAAAGCGGCTCGGGCATCTCGTCTCGCACCATCGCCAGCATGGAACATGGGTGGGGACAAGGCCGCGATCTTCTCGCCGCGCGTGATGTCCTGGTGATCGACGAGGCCGGCATGGTCGGCACGCGCCAGTTGGAGCGCGTGCTCTCACATGCGGCGGAAGCCGGTGCGAAGGTCGTGCTGGTTGGCGATCCGCAGCAGTTGCAGGCAATCGAAGCCGGCGCTGCATTCCGTTCCATCCACGAACGTCACGGCGGCGTCGAGATTGGCCAGGTGCGCCGGCAGCGCGAGGATTGGCAGCGTGACGCAACGCGCGATCTTGCAACCGGCAGGATCGGCGCTGCGATCAGCGCCTATGAAGCGCAAGGCATGGTGCACCAGGCTGCGTCGCGCGATGATGCGCGCAGCGATCTGGTCGAGCGCTGGGACCGCGACAGGCAGGCAGAGCCTGACGCGAGCCGGATCATTCTCACCCACACAAACGACGAAGTGCGTGCGCTCAACAATGCAGCGCGGGAGCGCATGCGCGCTGCCGGAGATCTCGGCGAAGAAGTTCAGGTGGATGTCGAACGCGGCGCAAGGAACTTCGCGCGCGGCGACCGGGTCATGTTCCTGCGCAACGAGCGGTCGATCGGCGTCAAGAACGGCACGCTCGGCGTTATCGAAGAGGTCAGCGTGCAGAGCATGACGGTTCAAACCGGCGACGGCAGGTCTGTACGCTTTGACCTGAAAGACTATGCCCACATCGACCACGGCTATGCTGCGACCATCCACAAAGCCCAGGGCATGACCGTTGACCGTACGCATGTGCTGGCGACCCCGGGCATGGACACGCATGGGAGCTATGTTGCCCTATCGCGTCATCGAGATGGGATGGAGCTGCATTACGCCGGCGACGACTTCGCGACACGAGATCGGCTCGTCCGCACACTGTCACGCGACCGAGCCAAGGACATGGCGTCCGACTATGAGCGGATCGACCCTGCGCAGAGCTATGCAGAGCGGCGCGGCATCACCTTCCGCGAGCGTGTGGTCGAGATCGTGCGCCGGTTTGTTCCTGAGAAGCTGCGCGACAGGATCGGTGGGCTGCTGGACGGATGGCGCTCGCCCGGAGACGCCGAGCCGGGCCAGGACCGTGGGCGCGATCCGGGAAGGGAGAATGTTAGAGCGCAAAGCGAAGATGGCCGCCCGACGCCTAAACGAGAGGCTTCTGCCAGGGGAGCGCAGCGCGACATCGATGTGCCGGTGGACCAGGAAGCGGCGTTGCGCCGCGCTCGAACGAAGGCGGTGGTGCGGCACGCGCGCGCGCTCGACGCTATCCTCAGCACTGGAAATGCTGACGGGCAGGGCAGTCCTGACCAGATGCGCGAATTGAGAGATGCGCGCAACGGCTTCGAGAAGGTTCGGCCGCATGGCTGGCGCGATGCCGAAGCGGCCTATGCGAAGAATCCCGAGCTGGTCCGTGAAGCGGGTGCCGGTCGCGTCAATCGCATCGTGCTCGCCCTCCAGCTTGAACCCGAAATCCGCACCGGACTGGACGCCGATCCGGTCCGCCGCGCCGACCGTTTCGTGGAACGCTGGCAGAAGCTACACCGGACAAGCCAGGAGCGATACCAGGCCGGCGACATGTCCGGCTACAAGTCAACGCGTTCGGCCATGTCCGATATGGCCAAGAGCCTCGAACGCGATCCTCAACTTGAATCCCTGTTGGCAAACCGCAAACGCGAGCTTGGCATCAGCGTGGATTCGGGTCGTCGCTTGGGCGCGGAACTCGCCTTCAGCCATGGCATCGGCAAGGGTCGGGGCATTGGGATCTAAGGCATGCCGATTTGCCGCCGTTTCCACCCCGCAGCCGACTGAGGCGACAAACCTGATTGCCTCCGGCATGTTCGTCCTGTCTGTCCCCGCAGCAATCAGAAAGAACCAGTGAGGTGCAGGCAAGCCATGTCCGAGCCGAATCGTATCATACGCCTCAAAACCGTCCTTGCCCGGACCGGCCTCGCCCGTTCGACCATCTATCGCAAGATCGCCGAAGGCACGTTCCCGGCTCAGATTAAGATCAGTGCCAACGGGGCTGGCTGGCGGGAATCCGATGTTAATCGATGGGTTGAAGATCCAGTTTTGTGGTGCGCCAGAACGCGGCAAAAACAATAGCGACTAACCGCAATCGGTCGTCAGCATCGCAGCCTTCAGACAGGTTCACCCCTGGTATATCCAATGACCGATTAGGCGCCCTGAGCGGACGGCGATGCAGGGTTCAGGAGGCGGTTTAGTGCCGGGAATTAGCGAAACAGAAAGACCAACGCGCTGATCCAGAGCAAGCAGACCAGCGCGACAATGATGCCCAGCTTGCCCGAAGCCCTGACGTGCAACAGGCGCGCAAAAGCAACCTCAATTTCCTCCAGGTTTTGGGAGGGGGGCCGGATGGGCGTGCGCTGATCTGGATCATCAAGCATTGCGGCTGAACCACGTGTAATGTGTTGCATTACACGTTACAGATCGCTATTCTTCTTGTCAAACAGGGAGCAGCGAATGGTCAAGAGATCCACGTCGGGCAAAACAGAAGCCCCCCGCCATCCTGGGCGATATGTGCGTGAGGTTGCCCTTGAGCCGAAGGCTCTCACAGTGACCGAAGCGGCCAAACTCCTCGATGTCAGCAGGCCGAACGTTTCGAACTTTCTCAATGGCAAGGCGGCGGCCACTGCTGAAATGGCGGCGCGGATCGAGCGTGCGTTCAAGATTCCGGCACAGACCCTGCTTGATATGCAGGCAGCCTTCGATGCGGCTGAGGCCAAATCGAAGGGTGCGCAGTCCAGCGCCACGGCGTATGTGCCGCCGTTTCTTGCCTTCAAGCGGAATGACATTGAGGACTGGGCCGTCAGAAATATTTCTGCGCGCACACGTTTTTCGGTGTTTCTGCGTACACTGGTCAACTCGACCGGGATCGGACTTTCCAAGGTCGATTTCCCCGGCAATGACGATGCAGAGAGCCCTGGCTGGGATGGATACGTTGAGACGACGGAAGGAACCCGGTGGATTCCGGCAGGCATTTCGGGTTGGGAGTTCGGTGTAAGCCAAGACATCAAAGGCAAGGCAGACGGGGACTTTGCCAAAAGCGTTAAGGCTCTCAGCAAGTCTGAACGCATGACGATGACCTTCGTCTTCGTCTCACCGAGGGCGTGGCCAGGCAAGACGAAATGGACAGCCGACGCAAAATCCAAAGGACAGTGGAAGGGTGTGCGCGCCTATGATGCCCAGGACCTGGAACAATGGCTGGAGCAGTCACTTGCCGCCCAGGCTTGGTTCGCGAATGAAACACACCACCCTTCGGAAGGTGTTCGCTCTCTAGACAAATGCTGGGCTGACTGGGCCTCGGTGACCACGCCTCCTTTGTCAGCGACGTTGTTCAAATCAGGTATCGACGCAGCCAAACGCACGATGCTCTCTCGGCTTACCAAAGAGCCTGATGGACCAACGATCATAGCCGCTGATTCCACTGGTGAAGCATTAGCAATGCTATCGCAACTGTTCGGGCCGAGCGGCGGCGAAGAACTGGCCGCATATCGAGATCAGGTGTTGATATTTGATGCGCCAGGCGTTCTGCCACGGTTAGCGCAGAGCACACAGGGTTTTATTGCGGTGGTGGCGAGCCGCGGGGCAGAACGAGAGCTCGCTCCATTCGCACGGACATTGCATACAGTAGTTGTGTATCCGCGCAATGCGGCGGTGGAGCCGCACATCGTCCTTGAGCCAGCGAGCGATCAGACTTTCCGGACCGCCCTAGAAGAAATGGGTTACAGCCGGGATGATATCGACCGGCTTGACAATGAGTCGGGACGATCCCTGACCGTGTTGCGCCGCCGGCTTTCTACGGTTCCTGCCGTACGTACACCCGAATGGGCCGAACCCAATATGGCGGCACGTCTCGTCCCGTTCCTGTTTGTCGGCGCCTGGAACTCGGCCAACGAAACGGACAGGGAGGCTCTTTCCCTGCTGTCCAACGATCTCTCCTATGAGACCCTTGAGAAGGAATGCCACCACCTGGCGCAGCTCGATGATGCGCCGATTTGGGCTATCGGAACCTACCGAGGTGTCATTTCAAAAATCGACTTGCTGTTCGCCATAGCAGGCTCCATCACGACTAATGATTTGGATCGGTATTTTTCGATTGCGCGGATGGTGCTTGGCGAGGACGATCCGACACTTGATCTTCCGGAAAGCGAACGGTGGGCAGCCTCCATCCATGGAAAGGCGCGGGACTTCTCTGCCGCTTTTCGGGAGGGTTTTTCCGAAACGCTTGTCCTGCTGGCAGTTCATGGAAACACGCTCTTCAAGGGTCGCCTTGGGAAAGACCTGGAGTTCGAAGCGGAACGCCTTGTCCATGACCTTTTGCCAACGCCTCTCACCTTACGCAAGCTAGAGGCGAACGATCGCGATTTGCCCACCTACGCCGAGGCCGCGCCCAATGCTTTTCTCACCATCATCGAACGCGATCTGAAATCCGACAATCCCGTCGTGCTCGGGCTTCTTCGCCCTGTCGATTCTGGGGTTTTCGGCAGTCATCCGAGCCGCACCGGCTTGCTCTGGGCCTTGGAGGGCCTGTCGTGGAATCCGGCCACGCTTTCTCGTGCGGCGCGAATTCTCGCGCGGCTCGCAGAAGTCGAGATCAATGACAACTGGATAAACAAGCCGACGCATTCGTTGAGTGCGATCTTTAGGGCCTGGATGCCTCAAACGGCGGCAAGTCTCGATGAACGCATTGGACTCATGAAGATTCTCGCGGACACGCATCCGGGTGTCGCGTGGAAGATCTGTATTGAGCAGCTCGATACCCGCGGACAGATGGGAGACTACAGCCATAAACCGCGCTGGCGGCCGGATGGCTATGGCTACGGGGAGCCTATTCCAACATGGGGGCCAATTAACGCATTCAGGCGTGAGATGTTGAACATGGTCCTCGACTGGCCGAACTATTCGGCGAAAATGTTGTGCGACCTCGTTGAACACATTCATGACCTTGATGACGACTCACGTGTCAAGGTCTGGGACACCGTTAGGTTATGGGCAAAAGACGCATCCGATGACGACAGGGCGGCAGTTCGTGAAAAGATTCGCGTGACGGTAATGTCACGTCGCGGCATCAGGCGAGCCGAGACAACCGGACGAGCCGTTATGACGGCAGATGCACAAGCGGCATATGCTGAGCTGGAACCAGCGGACCTATTGAACCGGCATCACTGGCTGTTTCGCGATGTATGGGTCCAAGAATCGGCGGATGAACTTGAAGGAGAAGGTTTCGACTACCAAAAGCGCGACGAGCGGATCAGGCAACTGCGCGTAGCAGCCTTGCGGGAGGTGTTTCAGGAGCGTGGCATAACCGGGATCTTCGAATTGGCCGAGCGGGGCAACGCAGCGTGGCAAATCGGCTGGTTGCTGGCAACCGATCTGATCCCGGAGTCTGACCTTCCTCAGGTTCTTCTGGTCGCGATTCGGTCAATGATCAAATCGGAATCTTGGACAGATAAGAATCTGGTTTCAGGTGCACTTCATGCAATTCTCGATCATGAAAAGCGTAAGATTCTCCTCCGCAGCCTAGCAGAACAACTTTCCCGAGAAGAAGCCGCCAGGTTGCTGCTGTTGGCTCCGTTCCGTCGCAGTACGTGGGAGTTGGTGGACACGCTCAATCAGGCCGAACGAGAACATTATTGGGCCGAGGTTGCGCCCGGCTGGATACATGATTCCGATGCTGAGAACAGCGAAGCGATAGAACGCTTGCTGGCCGCAGAGCGACCGCGAGCGGCTTTTTCATGTGTCCGCTATAAACCATCGAAACTTCAGCCGTCGATTCTCTATCGTATCTTGAAGGCGATGGCGGCGGATAGCAAGGACAAGCCGGGGCAATACCAAGTGGAGCAATATAGTATTGAGGAGGCCTTTGTCGCACTGGATCGCGCTTCCGAAATCACGTTAGAGCAGAAGGCGGGACTGGAATTCACCTATTTGGACGCTCTCGCTCGTCCTCGGTCCAGTAGGCAACATGGAATCGTCAATCTGGAAAAGTACATTGAGGATCATCCCGAGATGTTCGTCCAGGCCGTCGTCTGGGCCTACAAGCGCAGGGATGGAAGGGAAGATCCTCAGGAATTTCGGGTAGCCCCTGAAAGCCTCCAGCACTTTGCAGAGCGCGGATACAAGCTACTTGACGCCCTTGAGAGAATACCTGGGCAGGATGAGCCGGAAGAGCGGCAGGCCGGCAAGCTTGCAGCATGGGTAAAAACAGTGCGTGATGCTTGCGCAGAGTTGGGCCGGGGAGACATCGCCGATATTTGTCTGGGAAAACTGCTTTCGAGCGCACCAGTGGGAAGTGACGGCGTTTGGCCGTGCGAACCTGTTCGACAGTTAATGGAGGACATCCAGTCGGAAAGGATTTCAGAAGGCGCACATACAGGACTGTATAACGCACGCGGTGTGGTCTGGCGTGGCGAGGGGGGCAATCAGGAGCGGGAGCTTGCTGAAAAATATCGCCGTTGGGCTACCGCCCTGCAATATTCTCATCCGTTTGTTGCCTCGACACTGCTGATGGGTATGGTTCGGACGTACGAGCACGAAGCATCCCGTGAAGATATGGAAGCTGGTATTCGGCGACGTCTACGCTAAGGCTGCGGGAGAGCGCTAGGCAAGGTTCAGCAGCCGTTTCCGTGCGATTACGAGACACTGGAGCGCCCCCCTGCATTTTCTGGCGCCCCAGTGGCCGGCCTATATTCTCGAAGGGAAAGTGAAAATGCCTGGCGCTCACGCAAAGATATTTTATGATCTGCAATCTGGTAATTTGCTATTCTGTTGCGGACCTCACTTATACTCGCCGGGGCGGGAGAGCGTCACCGCTCCCCGTCCAAAATGTTGCCGTTCTCGATCAGCAGAAAAAGGTCTGAGACCAATTCCTTCAGATGTTCGGGCAGGATTGATGCGTCGTCGTTCTTGCGGGCCAACCAAAGAAGCCCCGCCTCGAACGATCGAATGTGCATCAGTCGGATCGGGTTCTCGCCGTTCTCAAGGGCTTGGTATGTCCTGAACGGCATGCGCATGTGGTGGGCCATTTCTTTCTGAGATGCCCCAACGCGTTTTCGCATGTTGGCCAACGCTTCCTTGTTGATGTGCGGTTCGATCATCGCGACGTTCCTCGTTACTCCAAGAATGGTTGCACATAATATGGTTGGTTTGCAAACCATATTATGTGCATTGGATGAGTGCGGGTTCGCGACAGCGACCGGCCGCGTCTGACGCAAGAACTGTCAACGGCGATGAATTTCGTGACGGCACATGCTTTCGGGAAGAAGACGTCCTTTCGGGAAGAAGACGTCACTCTTGAGAGTTAAGAGGTTTATAATGTCCAGCAGGTGGCGCGCTCTTTAGTCTAGTTCTCTCGATATGCGGCTCTTAACGTGTGGACCGATGACCTGTTAGAACACAGGGCCTTCTCAACTTAGAACTTATAATGCCCCAGTGACTGAGGAACGTCCGCTTCCGAAGAGGGCGACGAGGATGGAGATGGGTGGCCCCTGATGGGCAAGAAGTCGGAACTAACGACTCGTCTTCGTCGGCTTCTCTTGCAGCGTGAATCCCGGGTGGTGCGGCAAGACGAGGCCTTCCACTATCTGTCTCGCCCAGCCGACCACCTCGACGGTGTCTGGCTCTTCAGCGAACGCGCCCCGGTGCACGATGGCGTTGCGCTTGCCGTTGATCTTGTCGGCGATCCCTTCGAGGGCCTTGAGCTCTTTCTTGCGGTCCTTGTCTTTCTCCGAGGGCACTATCAGACGGCTGAACTTCCCCTTGATCCCGTTCGCCCATTCGAGCAGCTCATTCACGAACTCGGGCGAGAACTGACTGTTGGCCTCGAAACGCTTCCGAACCGCGATGTTGGCCGCAATCTCCGCTGCCGTCGCCGCGCGGACGATGGCTGCCGACCAGTCCCGTCGCGAACGAAGCCCAGCGATCTTGTTCCATTGTGACTGTAGCTTGTCGATGTCGGAGCGGTCATTGTACGGCGTCGCGCGCATGTCATCTCCTAAAGCGTTTCGATACTTGGCATGCGCCTGTTGACATCGGCCCACGATGCCAGTTCGACGCTGAGGAAGAGGCGGGCGTATTCCCTCTCGGCATCCTTCGTCGCTCGACGCGAGAGGAGCACGGCGGTGCCGTCACTCCTGACCTGTCTGTCTACATCGAACGGGGCGGGTTGAAGCCGGTCCCCTCCCCACTCGCGGAGGTCGCCAATGTGTTCTTCGGTGAAGAAGTAGCAGGCGGCCGACATCTCGTAGCGGAGCCATTCAAGCTTCCGCCCCGCGGTGCCGATGTACTGGACAGCCTTGGCGGCCTCTTTGCGTTCCAACAGGCCGATGGTCATGTCCATCGCCGCCGTCTCGTCTTCGCAGCCCGCGAAAGAGAGTAGCCATTGCTCATACTTCCTGAGCTCGACGAGAAACTTGCAGCTGGCGCGGACTAGGGCCTCGCCCTGCATGCTTCCGAAATAGCTGTCCCGGGCGACCTTCTTCGGCAGCCTGTCGTCATACCGTGCGGCCTCGTTGTCGACCATCTCGACGAGAATGTAGTCGCCGCCGGTCTTCCGTACCTGCCGCAGCGCCTTTTGAATTGACGGTGCGCCGTTCTTGAAGGCGTGGAACATGCTCTCAATCTCCGTAGCGATCGGTTTGAGTGCTTCGATCTCCTGCAGCATGCCGGGGACCTGGGTGAGGCGCGCCATCAGGAAGTCTTCCTGATGCCTGCGGGTGTCGTCCGCCTTCTTCTTGCTAAGGGCGGCACGCTTTACCTCAGCGGCCGCGCAGTCGTGGCCGATGATGGCGACACACTGTCTGCCGAACAGGAAGACGAGGGAGCCTTCGAGGAATTTCTCTTTCTTGCGGCACATGGGACAGGGGATGTAGTCGCCCTGCGGGCGCTTCTTCCTGTCAACGGCAAACTGATGCAGTATCTCAAACGGTTCGGTTGTGCGGAGCCGTCCCCAATACAAGCCCGGGAAGGTTTCGGGCGCGTAGGTCTCTTTTACATGGGCCTTGAAGTCTTCGATGATGTGGAACGGTGACTCACGGTACGTCGTGTGTCCCGTGTACTCTTAGGAAACGTGAACTCTATAGCATGAGCAGTGGCTTCCATGGTGGGTCTCTTCCCTGTTGTTTGCCATTCGCTCCTCCCTGGCAGTTCAGTTGCGACTCGTCTCCTCCGACAGCTGCCGCTTTTATTAGCAGATTCGGTTTCCCATGCGGAGTCCGAATAGCCCCGGGATGTCAGCAGTCGATTGATGTCGGGGAAAAGTGTTCCTTGATTGTTCTTGCCCAATGTCGCGCCGGCACAATGATTCCCGGGTTTTGAATGGGGGAAGGACATGGAAGAGTCCTTGGGATTGGAGACGCAGGGCATGGACGATGTCCTGACCCTTTTGACAACGTCAGCGGCGGCGATCGTTGGCCCATCATCCGCCCGGTCCTTCACTGCGAATGTCTGCTTTAGGGGAGCAGCAAAGACGCCCTGAATGACCGTATGGGGGAGCGAAGCGGCCGCCCGCTAGCTACAGGTCCGCTCAACACGTGCTGGCAGCGGCTCGTAAATATGCCAGGACTAGGAGTCGTTAGGTTTGACCAACTCCAAATGACTTACCCCTAATGCTTGGGCAAGCTCGTAAAGAGTAATTACGGTGGGGTTCCGCCGACCGCGTTCGAGGCTGCTTAGGTACTGCTGACTGAATCCAGAGCGTGCTTCCACATCCTCCTGCGTCAGGCCTTTCTCTCGCCGTATCCGCGCGAAGTTTGTTCCAACCAGCTGACGCATGTCCATGCGTCGGACAATCGAGGTTTACACACTTTAAGTTTATCAACTATAATATGTATTCACTGAGCCCGAAACTCGCCTGGAGCCCAGACCGTGTCGTCGACAAATCCGAATGTCTTTGCCGCAAGCCGGAACGAGGTGGAGCCGCAACTGGCTGGCGTGCATGACCCCGCGCTGCAGTTAGTGAGCGATTGGCAGATGGCTCGATACGTCTCCCTGCTATTATGTCGCGTGCAGCAACGCTTGGAGAGCCGAATGATGGTCAATACCGGAAATTGGGGATTGACCGCAGATTTACGAAACCAGGTTGAAAGCCAAGCAGGGCACACTGGCCGTGAATCGGAGGCGTATGCGGTTGCGCGAGAGGCCGAGGTCTTAGCGATGACCGAAACTCTAAAGCTTCAAGATATCATCCCGGAGGTGGCGGCCTCGTCGCTCATGGGGGTGATAGCCAAGTTGGAGATGATCGTCGGCGCAGATCGAGATATCGGTGACCCTACGGACTTCCCGTGGCCGCATATTGCTTCGGTGCTACGCGACCTCAAAGCCGTTGCCGGCGAATTGCCTCCTTATCGGCCGGACCGCGCCTCGACACGCGCGGATGCAGCGCGCTACTGGCAGAATGCTTGTACGCTTGTCAGGGCGCTCGCGGATGAGGATGCTCTGCTGAACGCGACCACTTTATAAATCTCATAGACGGGTCAAGGCTCGACGGGTGGCCAGTTCGCTAACGTGGACATGTTGAAAACTTGCCGTTGTCCAAAAGCATCGCCACGGCCATCACGTTAGCTATTGCCGCAATCGGTAGTTTGTCTGACGGGAACGAACGCCTGACTGGACAGCGTCTGGCCTATGGCCAATCCGAATATCCTGCCGACTGCTTCCGTGGTGCTTCCGCGACGTCTTTCCCGACCTCTTCCCATCAAGAAATGGTCTTGCTAACTACATGGTTTTGCAGTATAAAAATGGCGCACCCGGCAGAATTCGAATCTGCGACCTCTGCCTTCGGAGGGCAGCGCTCTATCCAGCTGAGCTACGGGTGCTTCCCGGGGAACCAGAAAACGAACCGGCCGGTGAGCCGGCCAGCCACGGCTTCTTAGCGGAAGCCGCAGCACGCTTCAACGGGCAATTGGCGATTGTGCGGCGGCTGTAGCGGTTGATTGTCTGACGGAGGACTGTCGGATAGGGCGCTCCCCTCTCCGTCTCGGCTTCGCCGAGCCACCTCTCCCCACTTCGTGGGGCGAGGAACTGCACCTCACCCCTCCGCCCCCACCTTCGCCGTCTTGCGCCGCACCGCCCGTGTCGCGCGCTTCACCTTCTTCGCGGCGGTCAGCTCGTGCATGGCGTCGAGCTGCATCTGCTGCATTTCGGCCAGGCGCTGCCATTGCCGCGAGATCAGGTAGTCGAGCTTTTCGTGCAGGTGGCGAACTTCGAGCTCGGCCTTGAGGTTCACCCGGTAGTCGTTGAAGGAGCGCAGCCGGTCTTTGGCTTCCTGGCGCTTCTGGCTCATCATGATCACCGGCGCCTGGATGGCCGCGATGCAGGAGAGCAAAAGGTTGAGCAGGATGAACGGGTAGGGGTCGAAGGCGCTGGTCGTGCCGGCGACCAGGTTGATGCCGATCCATAGCAGCAGCACCGCCGCGAACGAGATCAGGAACCACCAGCTGCCGCCGAACTCCGCCATGGTGTCGGAAACGCGGTCGGGGAAGGAGCGGTGCTCCTCATATTCCTCTTCCGAGTTCTCCGAGATCGTGTCTTGCTTGGCGATGGATTCCACCACCTGACGGTCGAGTTCGGAGAATTCGCCGTGCTCCTGCTGCAGCAGTTCCTCCATGTAGCGCATGCGGTAGCGGCCGAGCTCCTCGCGGCTGATGCGGGCGCCGCGCGGCAGGTCGGGATGGTCGGAACGGATGCGGTCGGCGAGGCTGGGCCTCAGGTCGTCGATGCGCACCAGGTCGCGCTTGCGGAATTTCCGCCCCGATATCGCCGAAGGTTTCTTCTTGGGCTTGATCCGGGCGGCGCCGGGAACATGGGGTTCGGCGTGCGGCTCGGAATCCGGCACTTCCGGCGCTTCGAGGATCTCGTCGGCGGCTGCCTGCGCATCCTCCGGCACGGTTTCCGCCTCGAGATACTCGCCGGCGACGTCGTTCTCGTTGTCGGCCTGGATTTGCGCGGATGCCTTCGGGTCGCCTGCCATGGTCGGTGCTCCTGTTCGAGGCTTTGCGGCTACGATACGCCAAGCCGGCGCGGCATATCCATTGTCAGTGTGAAGAGTGTGTGACGGAACAAGTTCTTGTGATGAGGGAGTGGGTTGCTTTCTTCGACCCTCGTGCGGCGATCGCATAGGTCGGCGCAGCCCCCTCTCCGTCTCGGGCTCCCGCCCGAGCCACCTCTCCCCCACTCTGTGGGGGCGAGGAAACGCCAATCGCCGAGGGCGCGACTTCGCAAGCTTGGGTTCCTCGCCCCGCGCAGCGGGGAGAGGTGGCTCGGCGAAGCCGAGACGGAGAGGGGAGCGCGGTCGGTGATTTCGCACTGGAGCAATCGTCTCCGCCGCCTGGCCTTGATGCACATCAAGCTGGCCCCTGTGGCGGGACTGATAGGCTGACTATATCGAAACCAGGCCTGAGCATTCAGGCTCCCGCCACCTGGGCGCGCGGCGCCCCTAGAAATGAGGGATCGCCACCATGTACAAGAAAATCCTCATCGCCACCGACGGCTCCGAACTCGCCCAGAAGGGCGTCGCCCACGGGCTGGAGCTGGCCAAGGGCCTCGGCGCCACGGTCGCCTTCGTTACCGTCTCCGAGCCGTTCCCGACGCTCGCCTGGGGCGGCGCCATGGCCGGCTATGTCGCCGCCGACGAGCTGGTCAATTACGAGGAAAGCGCGCGCAAATATGCAAGCGAGCTGCTCGGCAAATGCAAGGCCGAGGCCGATGCGAAGGGCGTCGGCGCGAATACCCTGCATATCGAGAACCGCACCCCCGCCGAGGCCATCCTCGAGGTCGCCGCCAGCGAAGGCAGCGACATCATCGTCATGGCCTCGCACGGCCGACGCGGGCTGGGCCGCCTGGTGCTGGGCAGCCAGACGGCCGAGGTGGTGTCGCTGACGACGATCCCGGTGCTGGTGGTTCGGTAGCGTTCGCCCGGCGGAGGCGGTGCGAGAACGAGATAGGCGGCGATCCTTCGCGCCCCCCTCTGTCCTGCCGGACATCTCCCCCACAAGGGGGGAGATTGGCGGTTTCGGCGTCCCGCTCATTCCTGCGCGTCGCGGTTGGCGAAAGCC